>NZ_JBBNAH010000606.1:0-8949 GCF_037994325.1 Pseudomonas sp. | reverse complement strand
GTTGACGATTTTGGTGGTGTACAGGTTGGCCACGGCGGGGGCGGCGATGGTCACTGCGTCGGCATACGACACCGGCCCCTGCTGCGCCACACCGTACTGCGGCGCCTGCTGCATATGTACGTCCTGGCGCGGCAGGCCGACCCACTGCGGGTAGTACTGGATAATCAGCAACGCCAATAGCACGCCGACCAGCAGCGGCCAGCCAAGATAACGCAGAGCCTTGAACATCGATAAATCCTGAGGGTTGCGAGGGCCATAGCAGGCCCTTAAGGTGGCGGCCATTATAGAGGCCGTTGCAGCAATAAAAAGCGGCTTACATTTGTACGGGAGAGTAAATGTTATGGCGATTGCGCTGAGCACCTTGCTGGAAGAAGCCGAACGTTTTCTCGGCGCGGCGCGGATCGCCGATTACTGCCCGAACGGTTTGCAGGTGGAAGGGCGGCCGCAGGTCCGGCGCATCGTTAGCGGCGTAACGGCCAGCCAGGCGCTGATTGACGCGGCAGTAGAGGCTGATGCCGATGTCGTGCTGGTGCACCACGGTTATTTCTGGAAAGGCGAAAACCCCTGCATCGTCGGTATGAAACAGCGCCGGCTGAAAACCCTGCTCACGAACGACATCAGCCTGCTGGCCTATCACCTGCCACTGGACCTGCATCCGCAAGTCGGCAACAACGTGCAGCTGGCGCAGCAACTGGATATCACCGTTGAAGGCCCGTTGGATCCGGATAACAACAAAGTCGTCGGCCTGGTCGGTTCCCTTGATGAGCCCATGAGTGCCCGCGATTTCGCTCGCCGCGTGCAGGACGTGCTCGGCCGTGAACCGCTATTAATAGAGGGTTCGCAAATGATCCGCCGCATCGGCTGGTGCACCGGAGGCGGCCAGGGCTATATCGATCAAGCGATTGCCGCAGGCGTGGACCTTTATCTGACTGGCGAAGCTTCCGAGCAAACCGTGCACAGCGCCCGTGAAAACGACATCAGCTTTATTGCCGCCGGCCACCACGCCACTGAGCGTTACGGCGTGCAGGCATTGGGTGATTACCTGGCCAAACGCTTCGCCTTGGAACACCTGTTTATCGACTGCCCTAACCCGGTGTAGCGGCCCTGTTTAGCGGGAATATCACTAGATCTTTTCGATCTAACAGCCTGCCTGATTAGAATAGGGTGCTGTGCTAAAGTGCCGCCCTCGTCCACGGCCCGTAGGCCGTCCAATATCGCTCTCTTCGTGAGATAGCCGTGAGTAGCCATGCTCGATAAATTGACGCATCTGAAGCAGTTGGAGGCGGAAAGCATCCACATCATCCGCGAGGTCGCCGCCGAGTTCGATAACCCGGTGATGCTGTACTCCATTGGTAAAGATTCCGCAGTCATGCTGCACCTTGCCCGCAAAGCGTTCTTCCCCGGCAAGCTGCCGTTCCCGGTTATGCACGTGGATACGCGCTGGAAATTCCAGGAGATGTATCAGTTCCGCGACAAGATGGTGGCGGACCTGGGCCTGGACCTGATCACCCATATCAACCCCGATGGCGTGGCGCAGAACATCAATCCGTTCACCCACGGCAGCGCCAAGCACACCGACATCATGAAAACCGAGGGCCTTAAACAAGCCCTGGATAAGCATGGTTTCGACGCCGCTTTCGGCGGCGCCCGTCGCGACGAAGAGAAATCTCGCGCCAAAGAGCGCGTGTATTCCTTCCGCGACAGCAAACACCGCTGGGATCCGAAGAACCAGCGCCCTGAGCTGTGGAACGTGTACAACGGCAAGGTCAACAAGGGCGAGTCGATCCGCGTCTTCCCGCTGTCGAACTGGACCGAGCTGGATATCTGGCAGTACATCTACCTCGAAGGCATTCCGATCGTGCCGTTGTACTTCGCCGCCGAGCGCGATGTGATCGAGATGAACGGCACGCTGATCATGATCGACGATGACCGTATCCTCGAGCACCTCTCGGACGAGCAGAAAGCCAGCATTCACAAAAAGATGGTGCGTTTCCGTACCCTCGGTTGCTACCCACTGACGGGGGCGGTTGAATCCACCGCCACCAGCCTGACTGACATCATTCAGGAAATGCTCCTGACCAGAACCTCTGAGCGCCAGGGTCGTGTTATCGACCATGACCAAGCAGGTTCGATGGAAGACAAGAAACGTCAGGGGTACTTTTAATATGTCGCACCAATCCGAATTGATCAGCGAGGACATCCTCGCCTACCTGGCCCAGCACGAGCGCAAGGAAATGTTGCGCTTCCTTACCTGCGGCAACGTCGACGACGGCAAGAGCACCCTGATTGGGCGCCTGCTGCACGACTCGAAAATGATCTACGAAGACCACCTCGAAGCCATCACCCGCGACTCGAAAAAAGTCGGCACCACCGGTGAGGACATCGACTTGGCACTGCTGGTGGACGGCCTGCAAGCCGAGCGCGAGCAGGGCATCACCATCGACGTGGCGTACCGTTATTTCTCTACCGCCAAGCGCAAGTTCATCATTGCCGACACCCCCGGCCATGAGCAGTACACGCGCAATATGGCCACCGGTGCCTCCACCTGCGACCTGGCGATTATTCTGGTCGACGCGCGTTATGGCGTGCAGACGCAAACGCGCCGGCACAGCTATATCGCCTCGCTGCTGGGCATCAAACATATCGTCGTCGCCATCAACAAGATGGACTTGAAGGGCTTTGACGAAGGCGTGTTTGAGTCGATCAAGGCCGACTACCTGGACTTCGCCGCCAAGGTGGCGTTGAAGCCGACCTCGATCCATTTTGTGCCGATGTCTGCCCTTAAAGGCGACAACGTGGTTAACCACAGCGAGCGTTCGCCGTGGTACACCGGCCAGACGCTGATGGAAATCCTCGAGACCGTGGAGATTTCCGCCGACCGTAACTTCACCGACATGCGTTTCCCGGTGCAGTACGTCAACCGTCCAAACCTGAACTTCCGTGGTTTTGCCGGCACCCTCGCTAGCGGCATCGTGCACAAAGGCGATGAAGTGGTGGTGTTGCCGTCGGGTAAGAGCAGCCGGGTGAAATCCATCGTCACCTTTGAAGGTGAGTTGGAAAGCGCCGGCCCAGGTCAGGCCATTACCCTGACCATGGAAGACGAAATCGATATCTCCCGTGGCGACCTGTTGGTGCATGCCGACAGCCAACCGCAGGTGACCGATAGCTTTGAAGCCATGCTGGTGTGGATGGCTGAAGAACCGATGCTGCCGGGCAAGAAATACGACATCAAACGCGCCACCAGCTATGTGCCGGGCTCGATTGCCAGCATTGTCCACAAGGTTGATGTAAACACCTTGGAAGAGGGCGCGGCCAGCAGCCTGCAGCTGAACGAGATCGCCAAGGTACGGGTCAGCCTGGATGCCTCGATCGCGCTGGACGGCTACGACCGTAACCGCACCACCGGCTCGTTTATTATCGTTGACCGTCTCACCAACGGCACCGTCGGCGCCGGCATGATCATCGCCGCGCCAGTGGGCGGCCAAGGTGGCGGTCTGCATGGCAAGTTGGCCCACGTGGCGACCGAAGAGCGCGCGGCGCGCTTTGGCCAGCAGCCGGCCACCGTGTTGTTCAGCGGCCTGTCGGGCGCGGGCAAAAGCACCTTGGCCTATGCGGTTGAGCGCAAGCTGTTCGACATGGGGCGCGCTGTTTATGTGCTCGATGGCCAGAACCTGCGCCACGACCTGAACAAAGGGCTGCCGCAAGATCGCGCCGGGCGTACCGAGAACTGGCGTCGTGCGGCTCACGTTGCTCGTCAGTTCAACGAAGCGGGCTTGATTACGCTGGCTGCCTTTGTAGCGCCGGATGCAGAAGGCCGTGAACAGGCCAAGGCCCTGATCGGCAATCAGCGTTTGCTCACCGTGTATGTGCAAGCTTCGCCGCAGGTGTGCGCCGAGCGTGACCCGCAAGGTCTGTATGCCGCCGGTGGCGACAACATTCCGGGCGAGTCCTTCCCGTACGACATTCCGCTAAATGCCGACCTAGTGGTCGACACCCAGAGCGTGTCGGTGGAAGAGGGCGTGAAGCTGGTGCTGGATCTGTTGCGTAGCCGCGGCGCGATCTAAGCCGCGTGAAAACAAAAAGCCCCGCAGATGCGGGGCTTTTTGTTGGTTGGCTTTTGCCTGTGCTCGGGGCACAGCCTGCAGGCCAGGTTAGCGGCGGGTGAGTAACACGCCGGATTCCATATGGTGGGTGTACGGAAACTGATCAAACAACGCACAGCGCTCAATGCGGTGAGTGTCGTTGAGTTGGGCGATATTTGCCGCCAGGGTTTCCGGGTTGCAGGAGATATACAGAATATTGTCGAAGCGCCGGGTCAGCTCGCAGGTGTCCGGGTCCATGCCAGCGCGCGGCGGGTCGACAAAGACGCTGCCGAACTCATAAGCCTTAAGGTCGATACCTTGCAGTCGTCGGAACGGGCGTACTTCGTTCAGCGCTTCGGTGAGTTCCTCGGCCGACAGGCGCACCAAGGTGATGTTATCCACCTCGTTGTCATCCAGATTGGCCAGGGCCGCATTCACTGAGGTTTTGCTGATCTCGGTGGCCAGCACCTTACGCACGCGGGTGGCCAACGGCAGGGTGAAATTGCCGTTACCGCAATACAACTCCAACAAATCGTCACTGCGCTGACCCAAGGCCTCGTAGGCCCAGTTGAGCATGTGCTGGTTGACCGTGCCGTTGGGCTGGGTAAAGGCGCCTTCCGGTTGCCGATAGCTAAACGTGCGGCCGGCCACATCGAGTTTTTCCACCACGTAATCGCGGCCCACCACCAAGCGTTGGCCACGGGAGCGGCCGACAATGCTGACGCCCAAGTCGCTGGCCAACTGCGCGGCGGCAACCTGCCATTCGTCATTGAGTGGGCGGTGGTAACACAGGGTGATCAGGCCATCGCCGGCCAGGGTGGTGAGAAATTCCACCTGGAACAACTTGAACCCCAGCGCCTTGCTGCCTTGCCAGGCGGCTTTCAGTTTCGGCATCAGTTCATTGATGCGTTGGCTGGCGATGGGGAAGTCTTCCATCAGGATCGGCGTGTGTTTATCGCCAGCGGCAAACATGGCGTAGAAGCGCTCTTCGCCTTCGCGCCACAAGCGGAACTCGGCGCGCAAACGATAGTGCTCGCGCGGCGATTCAAATACCTGCGGGGCCGGGGCGTTGAACGGCGCCAGCAAGTCTTGCAGGCGCTGCTGCTTTTCTGCCAGTTGCGCGGCGTAATGGCTTGGGTCGAACTGCGCTGCACTCATGCGTTAAACCAACCCAGCTTGATCACGAACAGAATCGAAAGAATCACCAGCGCCGGGCTCAGCTCACGGGCGCGGCCGGCCAGCAGTTTGATGGCGGTCCAGGCGATAAAACCAAAGGCGATGCCGTTGGCGATGGAGAAGGTCAGCGGCATGGCCAGCGCGGTGATCACCACCGGGGCGGCGACGGTGATATCGCTCCAGTCGATTTCCGCCAGGCCCGCAGTCATCAGCACGGCAACAAACAGCAGGGCGGGGGCAGTGGCAAACGCCGGAACGCTGCCGGCCAATGGCGCGAGGAACAGGGCTAGGAGGAACAAAACGGCGACCACCACGGCAGTCAGACCGGTGCGGCCGCCGGCGCTCACGCCTGCGGCGGATTCGATATAGCTGGTGGTGGTCGAGGTACCCAATACCGAGCCGACCATCGCGGCGCTGCTGTCGGCAATCAGGGCACGGCCCATCTTCGGCATATGACCGTCGGCGCGCATCAGGCCGGCTTTCTTCGCCACGGCAATCAGGGTGCCGGAGTTATCGAAGATATCTACAAACAGAAAGGCGAACACCACGGTGACCAGGCCGATATTCAGCGCGCCTTTGATATCCAGCTGCATAAAGGTCGGGGCCAGCGATGGCGGCATCGAGAACACGCCACCGAACTGCGAAACGCCCAGGGCGATACCGGCAGCAGTGGTGAACAGAATGCCGATCAGGACGGCGCCGGTGATCTTGCGCGCCTCCAGTGCGACGATGATAAAAAAGCCCAGGATGGCCAGCAGCGGTTCGGCTTTGCTCAGGTCACCCATGCCCACCAGGGTGGCCGGGTTGGCGACGACAATGCCGGCTTCTTTTAGCGCGATCAGCGCCAGGAACAGGCCGATACCGGCAGCAATGGCCGAGCGCAGCTCCAGCGGGATGCTGTTAATGATCCATTCGCGGATGCGAAAGATCGACAGTACAAAAAACATGCACGCCGAGATAAACACCGCACCAAGCGCCACCTGCCAGGTATGGCCCATATGCAGCACCACGGTGTAGGTGAAGAAGGCGTTCAAGCCCATGCCCGGGGCGAGGGCGATTGGGTAGTTGGCGATAAAACCCATGATCGCCGAGCCGATGGCGGCTGCCAGGCAGGTGGCGACAAAGATGGCGCCTTTGTCCATGCCGGTTTCGCCGAGGATGCTCGGGTTAACAAACAGAATGTAGGCCATGGTCAGGAAAGTCGTGATCCCGGCGAGGATCTCGGTGCGCACCGTGGTGTTATGCGCGTTGAGTTGGAACAGTCTTTCCAGCATGGGTGGGCTCCGGTATTGGCCAATCTAGTTATGTCAGCAAAGCACAGCAGCCGTGCAGGTGCCGGTTTTGCTCGGGTGTGGCAAAAGAGGTGCGGCGAAAAAAGCGGCGCATCATACCAGTTCGCACGCGGGTACTTGTGCCTTGCATCGGGCGCGCAGCGGTTAGGGAAGAAATACAGCGGGTGCGGAGGGTAAAGCGAGGAGGCCTGCATACCGAAATGTATGTAGGGAATTGCTGTTTGTGGCTAGCCGGACTTCCGACTTTAACGAGACGCTTCGGGTACGCCAAGGGCTTTTCGTCGCACCGAAAAATAAACCGGGCAAACGCAAAAATTACTTTTTCCTGTCACCTTTTTTGGAGTATCTAAAGGTAGACCGTCGAGTTCTGTAGCACCCCAGGGTGTGCAGTATCCTCCGCTACGGCCGGGGATATCGAAGGTTCGTGCGGCGGAGCGCTGTTCCGGCATTCCGTCGCTTGGCTCCTATAAGAAGGTGACCGAGTATGGATGACCACGGACGCTCCAGCCCTACTGCTCCAATCCTCTACGCCCTCGATACCAACGTTCTGATCCACGACCCCAACGCCCTGTTGAATTTCCAAGAACACCACGTCGCCATCCCGATGACCGTCCTGGAGGAACTAGACAAACTCAAAACCGGTAAGCAAGGCGTCGCAGCAGAATGTCGGCAAGCCATCCGCCTGATCGACAAGATTTTAGGCGCGGCCTCCCCCGAAGAAGTGGAACACGGCGTCGCCATCCAACGCGACAAAAGCGGGCCCTGCGGTTACCTGTCCATCCTTATGAGCCGTCGTGCCGAGCCCATCACCTGGCTGCCGGAAGACCTCAACGACAACAAAATCATCAATCAGCTTGTAGATCTGAAGGCGCGCAAACCGGGCCTTTCCGTAGTGCTGGTGACCAAAGACATCAACATGCGCCTGAAGGCACGCGCCTGTGGCATTGAATCCGAGGACTACCACACCGACCAATTGGTCGACGATATCTCGCTGTTGCCCCGCGGTTACCACACCCTGACCGGCTCATTCTGGGACCGTGTCAGTAAGGTCGACACCCGCCAGGATCGCGGCCGTGCCTGGCACCGCGTGCAGATGACCGACAACTTGCCGGCTGTGCATATCAACGAATTCATCATCGACGAGCAGGGTTTTGTCGGCTGGGTCAAAGGCATCAAAGCCGATGAGCTGCTGATTCTCGACCTGCATCAGGAGCCATTGCTGCATCAAGAAGCCTGGGGGCTGCGCCCGCGGGATATCTACCAGAGCCTGGCGCTGTTTGCCTTGCTTGATCCGGACATTCACCTGGTCAACCTCTCCGGCGCCGCCGGTTCGGGCAAAACCATCCTGGCCCTGGCGGCCGCCATCGAACAGACCATGGTCACCAAGCGTTACCGGCGCATCATCGCCACCCGCAGCGTGCAGGGGCTGGACCAGGAAATTGGCTTTCTGCCCGGTACCGAAGCGGAAAAAATGGAGCCGTGGTTGGGCGCCATCACCGACAACCTCGAAGCCCTACACATGGACGACGAGAACACCCACGGCAGCGTGGACTACATCCTTGGCAAGGTGCCGTTGCAGTTCAAATCGCTTAACTACATTCGCGGCAGAAGCTTCCAGCAAAGCCTGATTTTGATCGACGAATGCCAAAACCTCACGCCGCACCAAATGAAGACCATCATTACCCGCGCGGGTACGGGGTCGAAGGTGGTGTGCTTGGGTAACCTGGCGCAGATCGACACGCCGTATTTGTCGGCGCCCAGCTCGGGGCTTACGTATCTGACCGAACGCTTTAAAGACTTCCCCCATGGCGTGCACATCACCCTGCAGGGTGTACCGCGCTCGGTGTTGGCGGAGTATGCAGAGGCGAATATGTAATCGTTTTTGAGAGGAAGAAAACCGGGCTATGCCCGGTTTTTTATGCGTGGAGATTTTTTCCGATCCGCAGTATTCGGTTTTGCTAAACGGAGTAGTTCGCTGGCAAAGTAATGATGTGTCAATTTACTCTAAGCGAACATGCTATTACTTCATCCTAAGGAACAGGATATGGCCGATAAACTGACTTCGCCTGAAACGACTTCCGGCGACAGTGCCCCCAAAAAACAAATTCGAAACCAAGACTCGCGATGGATCAAAGGTTTGACCTGGTTCGGCCAGTTAATTGTTCCATTACTGTTGGGATCCTTTCTTTTTAGCGGCATTCTTGAAGGCTATAAAAGTTCGTTGGGCGATAAGAAAGATATCATCGACAGCTATTATCGACCGATGAGGGCGCTGCATGCCTTGTGTGCTATGCGTAATCAACAACTGGCGAATCAATACGGCGAGTTGGCCGGTTTATACAAACTGCAGTTTGATGAGCTCACCCATATTTTTACTCATCCCGGAGTGTCTTCATCGG
>NZ_JBBNAH010000605.1:0-1575 GCF_037994325.1 Pseudomonas sp. | reverse complement strand
TGTTTGAACACATCACCACCGGCGATGCGGTGCAGTTTGTTAACAGCGCCCCGGCTAATGTGGGTGCAACCATCACCGCTCACCACCTGCTATATAACCGCAACCATATGCTGGTTGGCGGTATTCGCCCGCACTTCTATTGCCTGCCGATTCTTAAGCGCAATGTGCATCAGGAAGCCCTGTTGGACGCAGCCACCAGCGGCAGCGCCAAGTTCTTCCTCGGCACCGACTCGGCGCCCCATGCGCAGCACGCCAAAGAAGCCGCTTGCGGTTGCGCCGGTTGCTACACCGCGTACGCCGCTATTGAGCTGTATGCCGAGGCGTTCGAACAACGTAATGCGCTGGATAAACTCGAGGGTTTCGCCAGCCAGCACGGCCCGGATTTCTACGGCCTGCCGCGCAATACCGACACCATTACCTTGGTCCGTGAAGAATGGACTGCCCCGACCAGCTTGCCGCTTGGCCAGCACAGTGTCGTCCCGCTGCGCGCCGGTGAAAAACTGCGCTGGCGCCTGCTGGAGCAAACCGCGTGAGTGAAGATAACTACGACGACGAGTCGGAAGGCGGCGGCAGCAATTCGCGCCACCCGATGGCTGAGCGTTTTCGCGGCTATTTGCCGGTGGTGGTGGATGTCGAGACAGGCGGGTTTAACTCTGCCACCGACGCCCTGCTGGAAATTGCCGCGACGACCGTGGGTATGGACGAAAAGGGTTTTCTCTTTCCGGAGCACACCTACTTCTTCCGTATTGAGCCATTCGAAGGCGCCAATATTGAAGCGGCGGCACTGGAGTTCACCGGCATCAAGCTTGACCACCCGCTGCGCATGGCGGTAAGCGAAGAGTCGGCGCTCACAGATATCTTCCGCGGCATTCGCAAAGCGCTGAAAGCCAATGGCTGCAAACGCGCGATTCTGGTGGGGCATAACAGCAGCTTCGATTTGGGCTTCCTCAATGCGGCGGTCGCCCGTAACGATTTGAAGCGCAACCCGTTCCACCCCTTCTCCAGCTTCGACACAGCAACGCTGGCGGGTCTGGCTTATGGTCAGACGGTGCTGGCTCGCGCCTGCCAAGCGGCCGGGATGGACTTCGACGGCCGTGAAGCGCATTCGGCGCGTTACGACACGGAAAAAACCGCAGAGCTGTTCTGCGGCATTGTTAACCGCTGGAAAGAACTCGGCGGCTGGCAGGATTTCGACGACTGAGGTCGCCACCTGCGTGTAAAAAACCCGGCCCAGCGCCGGGTTTTTTATTGCGCTAATAAAGCAGTGCCTACCGTTGATCGGTCGCTTCCCTTGTCAGCGAATATACCCGCCTCAAGTTTTGACAAGCATTCTCATTAACATTAATATCCCACGCATCAAGCCATTTGAGTTACGGGCCTTTTATGTACGTTTGTCTTTGCCTCGGTGTTACAGACGGTCAAATCCGCGATGCCATCAACGAAGGTTGCTGCAGCTACCGCGATGTACGCGAGTCGCTCGGTGTCGCTAGCCAATGTGGCAAATGCGCCTGCTTGGCCAAACAAGTGGTACGCGAAACCCTGACCGAAGTGCAGAGCAGCCAGGCCGCCCTAGCC
>NZ_JBBNAH010000604.1:0-2251 GCF_037994325.1 Pseudomonas sp. | reverse complement strand
GCCGAGCAATACCGCCACGCTTTGCGTTTCGCCGTTGGCCAGGAAAAAACTGCCGGCTGCCACGTACAGCACAAATTGCACCGCGGCATACAACTGCTGCGCTGGACGCAATGGCACGTGGAATTTCTTAAACAGACTTAACTCTGCTTTTGCCTGCGGATACTTGCCGGCCACATCCGCCGGCCGCCAGCCGGTGCGCATAAACCAGATACGCAGCTTGTCCCACCACGATTGGGCGCGCACCGCGTCCTGCCACAACACCGCATAAAACTGCAGATTCGCCCACAGCGGGTTCCAACTGGCCAACGGCGTGGTTACCCCAAACACCACCGGCTGCTCATCCAGCTCTTCCTGAAAGGTGCCGAACAGGCGGTCCCAAATAATAAAAACGCCACCGTAGTTGCGGTCCATATACACCGCGTTTTGCGCATGGTGTACGCGGTGATTAGACGGCGAGATAAACACCCACTCAAACCAGCCGAGCTTGGGGATATGCCGGGTATGCACCCAAAACTGATAGAGCAGGTTCAACGCCGCCACCGTCAGAAATACCAGCGGCGGGATGCCCAGCAGCGCCATGGGCAGGTAAAAGATCCAGCCGAAAATCCAGCCGGTGCTGGTCTGGCGCAGCGCCGTGGAAAGGTTGTACTCCTCACTCTGGTGATGCACCGAATGCGCCGCCCACAGCACATTGCGCTCATGGCCCAGGCGGTGATTCCAGTAGTAGCAAAAGTCGTAGAACACAAAGGCAAACACCCAAACCCAAAGGTGTTGGGCCGAGAGCTCAAGCATGCCCCAGTGCTGCCAGGCAAAGGTGTAAGTCAACACCCCGACCACCTTGGTCAGCAGCCCCACGGTGGTCGACAACACCCCGGCACTCAGGCTGTTGATGGCATCCGCCAAGCGATAGGTGCTGACGCCGCGCCAACGATCAGCGAGCAATTCCAAGGCAATCAGCAGAAAGAAAAACGGCACGGCGTAGAGGACGTAATTCATGGCTCACCCATCATTGTTATTGTCCGCCCAGCTATTGGCCGCTCAGGGGCAGGGACTATAGGTGGCGATGCTATCCCCCAGCCCCAAAAGACAGCGCAACAGCAGGTGACAGCCTGAGCGGCATTTAGCGACAGACACGCCTGAAATCAGCCCCCAGAGGCGTGCATGACATTTTTATAACGCGCTTTCGCGCAAACTGCGGTCCAAACTCTTACTAGCCAACCCATCGAGTTACGGCCCATCGAGTAGTGGAGAAACGCCATGCATAAAAAGGTCGCTGTAATCCTCTCCGGCTGTGGCGTCTATGACGGTGCAGAAATCTACGAAAGCGTGATCACTCTGCTGCGCCTGGATCAGCGCGGCGTCGAGGTGAAGTGCTTTGCCCCCAACATCGCCCAGCACCATGTGATCAATCACCTGACTGGCGAAGAGATGCCCGAAACACGCAACGTGCTGGTGGAAGCGGCACGCATCGCCCGCGGCGAAATTGCTGATGTGCGCGAAGCCAATGCCGAGGACTTTGACGCCTTGATCGTACCTGGCGGCTTCGGTGCGGCGAAAAACTTGTCGGACTTTGCCGTGAATGGCGCACAACTTACTGTGCAGCCGGAAGTGCTCGCCCTCGCCCAAGCCTTTGCGGCCGCGCAAAAACCCATCGGCCTGATCTGCATTGCGCCTGCTCTGGCGGCGAAGATTTTTGGCCCCGGGGTTATCTGCACCATCGGCAACGATGCCGACACCGCCGCCGCCCTCGGCGAAATGGGCGCGCACCATGAAGACTGTGCAGTGGACGATATCGTCGAAGACGAGAACCACAAACTGGTCACCACCCCTGCCTACATGCTGGCCAACTCCATCAGCGAAGCCGCCTCGGGTATTAACAAGTTGGTAGACCGTGTGCTGGAGCTAAGCGCCGCCAGCCACTGATTACCGCCGCAGGCTTCTGCGGCGCCGCGAACTGGCCAGGAAGGCCATTTTTTACAAGGACGTAAACCATGCGACCACGCGTTGCCCGGGGTTTTACCCTGGCCGAACTGCTGATAACCCTGTGCCTGCTGGTCATTATCAGCAGCTTGGCCCTGCCCAACCTAAGCCGCCACGTGCAGAGCAATCGTCAGGACAACCTACGCCACAGCCTGCTCAGCCACCTCAACGCCGCCCGCAGTGAAGCCATTGTCCTGATGCAGCGTGTCGAGCTGTGCGGCTCCAGCAACGGCGAACAATGCGACCATGCGTGGGAGCTGGGCTGGCTGAT
>NZ_JBBNAH010000603.1:0-23845 GCF_037994325.1 Pseudomonas sp. | reverse complement strand
GGCAACAATGGTGATGGCCAAGCTGTTGATGAAGACACCCCGAAAGCGCCGCTTACGCCCTATGCCGTGGACAAGCTGGCCAGCGAGCAATACCTGGAGTTTTACCGCCGCCAGCATGGTCTGCAGCCAGCGATCTTTCGCTTTTTTAATATCTTCGGGCCGCGTCAGGATCCGTCATCGCCATACTCCGGCGTGATCAGCATCTTTATCCAGCGCGCCCAACAAGGACTGCCTATCAGCGTGTTTGGCGATGGCGAGCAAACACGGGATTTTTTCTATGTTGGCGATCTGATTGACCTGCTGGTGCAGGCGCTGGAATTACCAACGGCGCAAGAAGGCGCGGTAAACGTTGGGCTCAATCGCGCTATCAGCTTGAACCAGTTGCTGCAGCATATTGGTGAGGTGGTAGGAGGTTTGCCGCCGGTTACTTACGGGCCGGCACGGGCGGGAGATATTCGCCATTCCCGCGCCAATAATCAGCGCTTGTTAAGCCGATACAAGCTGGGTGAGCCCACGCCGATTCAGGTGGGTTTAGCAAAGCTCTTGTAGGGTGCACTACCGCGAAACTCCCCTAAGTGCACACAGCCAACGAAAAAGGCGCCAGAAGGCGCCTTTTTGCATTCAAGAGCTACTTAGAACTTGTAGCCCAAACCAATCATGTAAACCCATGGGTCCACATCCACGTCGACCTTCACTTTATCGCCCGCCAGGTAAGTAGTACCTGTGGTATCGATGTCGATGTAACGCACCTGGGCGTTGACCATGATGTTGTCGGTCAGCATGTAGTCCATGCCCACCTGCGCCGCCAGGCCCCAGGAGTCCTTCATATCCAGGCCGCTAAAGCCTTTATTTTCGGCTTCGCTGCTGAGCTTGTCGTCGAAGAACCAGGTGTAGTTAATGCCTGCGCCCACATAGGGTTGGAACGCCGAGTGGGTGTCCATTGGGTAGTACACCAGGCTCAAGGTTGGCGGCAGGTGTTTCAAGCTGCCGAGTTTGCCGTTCAGGCCGGCAAAGGCGCCCGGCATACCTTTTACGCCCACGTCGTGGCTGAAAGGAGTCGCCGCGAGCAACTCAATGCCCAGGTGGTCAGTCGCCATATAGGCGAAGTTCAAGCCCAACTGGGTGTCGCTGTCCAAGGTGGCTTTACTGCCCGGTACCTTGCCCAAGGTGGCGTGGTCGATATTGCCGCTGTTCTCATGTGGATCAACGGTAATCGCGCCAGCACGCAGGATGATATCGCCAGCCTGGTAGGCGTGAGCCATTGGGGCGACAAGTGCAACCGCCAGCAAAGAGGCGGCGAAGAGGGCCTTGGACATTTGGGGTACTCCTTCATTACTAACGGTTCGAATGGCGTCAGTATCGAAGGATGCGTAGCTGCCTATCTTGATCTGTAGCAATAAACTCGCAGGTCAGGTTGCACCTGTTGCAATCGGACAGATCAGTGTCAGCTGTCAGGGGTTTCGTACGGGTAAATCTTGCTGGCGTCCATCTGATAGCCTGCGTCAGCCAGTTCGCTGGTGCTGCTTTTAACCTGCAGCGGACCTTCAACCCAGAACGGTTGGTACAACGCGTCCATCAACACGCCCAGCTCGCTTTTTACATGCACAATCTGGTTGGAAGGCGGTGGCGGCACATGGATGCAGGCGCCGAAGTAGGGCACCAGCAGAAACTCGGTCACCCGGCCTTCCTCGCTGACTTCCAGTGGCACGATATAGCCGGGCAATTTCACTTGCTGACCATCCAGCGCTTGCACCACCGGCGCGGCAGGGGATTGTTGTTTGGCTGCCGGCGCCGATTCTGCCGCCAGCGCGTCGGCCAGTTGGGACAGATCGTGCATCGGCGCTTGAGGTTGGGTAACCACCGGCGCGTCGGGTGGCACCATTTCCGACCAGGTCAGCTCGCGTACATCGGCGGCCCAGGCGCTCAGGACAACACAGGGCACCAACAGCAGGGCAGTGAAAAGCGGGCGTAGCATGGTCAAGTCCTTAAAGGTTTACTGCATGGGCTAGACGCGAATGGACAGGCCGTCGGCCAGCGACTGTCGATACGCGCGCCAGGCTGGAATGGCGCCCATCAACAGCGCAGCGGCAAGAATACCGCCCAGCAAGGTCCACTCATAAGCACTCGGCAGGGCCAGCGGCAGAAAAATCCCGTAGTTGGCCTGCACATAGCCTTGGGCGGCGGCGATACCGACATACAGCAGCAACGTGCCCAGCACGACGCCGGAGAATGCCAGAGCAAAGGCCTCCAGCACCAGCAGACTGGCGATATGCCAAGGCCGAGCGCCGACCGAACGCAGAATGGCCATTTCCCGGCGGCGCTCGTTAAGGCTGGTAAGAATCGCCGTAAGCATGCCGATCAAGCCGGTAATTACCACAAACAGCGACACCACAAATAACGCCTGTTCGGCCGTGCCCATCAGGCTCCATAACTCTTGCAAGGCCACACCCGGCAGAATTGCCAGCAGCGGCTCGCCACGAAACTCGTTGATTTCCCGCTGCATGCTAAATGTCGCGACCTTGTTGTTCAGGCCGAGCATAAACGCGGTGATCGCTTGTGGCGTCAGGTCCATATTGCGCGCCTGGTCCGCGCTGATACGCGCGGCGCCACGGGCGGGCGCGCCGCCTTTCCAGTCGATATGCAGCGCTTCCATACCGCCCAGGCTGATATGCAGCGTGCGGTCTACCGGTGTGCCGGTGCGTTGCAAAACGCCGACCACGGTAAAGGGTTTGTCGTCGTGTTTAACCAGGCTGATGGTGGCCACGCCGTGGGCCAGCACAATCTTGTCGCCAAGCTTGTACTTCAGCGCTTCGGCCACTTCGGCGCCAAGCACTACTTCAAAGGGATCGGTATCGAACGCCCGACCACTGGCCAGCGCTAGCGCCTGACCACGGCCGTAGTGGTAGTGTTCGAAGTAGGCGCCGGTGGTGCCCATTACTCTGTAGCCGCGATGGGAGTCACCGAGGGACATCGGAATTGCCCACTTCACCTGCTTGCTGTTGGCGAAATGTTCGAAGCTGTCCCAACGAATATTGTTGGTGGCGTTGCCGATGCGAAACACCGAATACAGCAGCAAATTGATCGAGCCGGAGCGCGCGCCCACCACCAAGTCAGTGCCGCTAATGGTGCTCGCGAAACTGGCGCGCGCTTCGGTACGCACCCGTTCCACCGCCAGCAGCAAACAAACTGAAAGGGCGATGGCGAATACGGTGAGCAGGGCGGTGAAGCGGCGGTTGGCCAGGCTGGCCATGGCAAGGCGGAACAAATACATCTCAAACCTCCGCCGCGGACGACGCCGCGCGATTGAGTTCTGCCAAGGACAGATGACGGTCGAACAGCGGCGCCAGGCTTTGGTCGTGGCTGACAAATAGCAGGCTGGAACCGGCCGCGCGGCACTCAGCAAACAGCAACTGCAGAAACGCCTCACGGGCGTCGGCATCCAGCGCCGAGGTCGGCTCGTCGGCGATAACCAGTTCCGGTTGACCAATCAGCGCACGCGCTGCCGCCACCCGTTGTTGCTGGCCTATCGACAGCGCATCGGCGCGCCGTTCCAGCAAGTCATCCTTCAAGCCCAAGTGCGCGAGCAGCGCGCCCGCCGCCTGCGCCACGCTGCCATGGCGTTGCTTGGCGCGGTTGGCGCGCTGCTTGGAAAAGTGGCAGGGCAACTCGACGTTTTCCCGTACCGATAAAAACGGCAGCAGGTTGAACTGCTGGAAGATATAGCCGGTGTGGTCAACGCGAAAATGATCGCGGGCGCCGGCCGACAGTTGCGTCAGCTCTTGCCCCAATAAGGTAATGCTGCCGCGATTGGGCTTTTGCACGCCGCCCAATAAACCCAGCAAGGTGGTCTTGCCGCTGCCACTGGGGCCTTTAAGGAACAGGGTTTCGCCCTGGGCCAGATGAAACGCGGGAATATCCAGCAGTTCGGCGTGGCCGGGCCAGGCGAAACCAAGGTCACTGAGGGTCAGGAGCGGCGCAGTCATGGAGGGCATCTTGATGGAGGCGAATAATCGACGCCGCCCAAGCGAACAGGTGTCGGCTTGGGCGGCGCAGGCTGGCTGTTAGAGCATGGCGATATCAAAAGTTCAGGCGTGGGCTTTTTTCTGTCAGCTCGGCGCCTTGCTGGCCATTGGGGCCGATCAGTTGCGTTTGGACTTGGTGCAGCGCCGGGAAGCGTTTGAACAATGGCGTCAGATCCAGGTTAGTGAGTTTCGCCGGCTCAGTGCAATTTAGCGTGTAGCTGGCGTGAATCTCGCTGTGGTGGTGCTCATGCTCGTGTTCGTCTGTATCGCCTTTGGCGTGGTCGTCATGATCGTGGTCGTGATCATCGTCTTCATCGGCATCTGGTTTGTCGCCGAACAGCGGGCTATGCAGCTCCACGTCGGCCACGGTGCAATTGGCCGCCGCGGGCAGAGCGAACAGGCTCAAGGGTTTTTGCAGATCGGCCTTGGCCGCTGCCACGGTGGCTTGGTCGACAGCCGTTTTCGCCACGTGCTCAAACCCCACCAGATTCATCGACGGGTTTTCCAATTCCAGTTCCAGCTCAGTGCCATCCAACGCCGCATTTAAACGGCCAACACCGTGTTCATGGGTGCCTAAGCTGGCGTGCTCTTCAACGTGGTCATCATTAGTTTCCGCAGCTTGAGCGACAACCAGCGGCAACAGGGCAAACGGCAGAGCGAGCAGCAAACGGCGCATGACTGAGGAACTCCGAAGGGGGGGGCAAAAAGAGATGTTATGTTATAACTCAAATTGGCCGCTTGCCTAGCCCGCTTGGCGAACATCTTTCCCCATGGGAGCATGGCCGCACTTTTACCGGAGGTGCTGTCATGGTGCGTATTAAAGGGACGATTGGCGCATGGCCCGTCGATCTGACCATCGAGTTGGATGATCAAGACTGGGCGCAGCTCGCCGCGCAATTGCCGGTGCCAGTGGTTAGCGCTGACGCTCAGACAGCCGCGCCCAAAGCCGCACCGTCTGCGGACGACAAACAATGGCTCGTGGTACAGGAATTGGTGCGCAGCGCCGGCCACATTGAAGGCCCGACCTTGCTTAGCGAATTGCAAGCGCTCACCGGCAGCGCGGCGGCGGCCAAACGTTTACTGGTGCGCCTGCGCCATTCGGAGTTGATTGAAGTACAAGCCGGCGCGGATGCGCCGGTGTATCGCTGGCTCGGCTAGAAAATCAATACAGCGCCTGGTAAAGCTTGCGGCGGAACAGGGTCACAAGCGGGTGCTCATTGCCCAGCAGCTCAAATACTTGCAGCAACGTTTTGTGCGGCAGGCCGTCGGCGTAGGTGCGATTGCGGATAAACAGCTTCAGCAACGCCTCCAATGCCGGCTCGTACTGCTGACGGGCCAATTGCTGAATGGCCAGTTGGTACACCGCTTCATCGTCGTCGGCGTTTTGCGCCAAGCGGGCTTTAAGGGCGGCGGCGTCCGGCAGGTCGGTGGCCTGGCGCAGGAACGTAATCTGCGCTTTGGCGCTGGCCAGCTCCTGCTTATGGGCATCGCTTTTCACGGCATCGAGCACGGTTTGCGCTTCCCCCAGCTCGCCGCGCTCAGCCAGGCAGCGCGCGTACAAAATCAGCGCGGCAGGCTTCTCGCTGTCGGCTGCGAGGATTTCCCGCAGCAGATTTTCCGCATCACCGATACGGCCTTCGGCAAACAGCGCTTGCGCGCTTTCCAATGGGTCGGCAGCCAGCGGCGGCGGGGTGGGCACATGGGGTTCAAGAATGGCGCGAATCGCCGACTCCGGCTGCGCGCCCTGGAAGCCATCCACCGGTTGCCCATTCTTAAATAGCACCACCGTCGGCAAGCTGCGAATACCAAAACGCGCCACCACATCGGCTTCCAAGTCGCAATTGACCTTGGCCAGCAACAGCTCGCCGCGATAACCCTCGGCAATCTGCGCCAGCAGCGGCATCAGCGCTTTGCACGGCGCACACCACTCGGCCCAGAAGTCCACCAGCACCGGCTTGTGGAACGAATTCTGGATCACCAACTGGTCGAAGTTGGCCGTGTTGACGTCGAAGATATAGGGCGTGTCCTGGCTCATGCTGGTTCTCGAAACGCGGAATAGGGGACGGCCGGAAGGCTCCGGCTCAGGCTCGCCACTATAGGTGGGGACGATGGCTGCTGAAAACCAGTGATCCGGCAAAAAAGCTGCTCCCCGCGTAGGGTGTTCTGTGCGCACCAAGCCGCCTAGCCGGCGGCCGAACTCTGCGTATCTGTCACGCGTTCCCACGTCTATTCAAGCCGCGGCTGGCATCCACTCCCATCTGTTCGACGTAGTTTTGCAGGGCGATTTTTCGCTGTTGAAACGAGACGCCAACATGGATGTGCATCGCCCGTTTTCCCGTTTTATCGCCCGTCTGCTGGTGGGCGTGCTGTGTGTAAATCCGCTGTTTTGCAATGCCGCCGGGCTAGCCGTTGATGCCAGTGCCGGGGGCAGTACTGCGGTTACTCAGGCGGCGAATGGCGTGCCCATCGTGAATATTGCTGCGCCTACTGGCAGTGGTCTTTCCCACAATAAATTCACCGACTACAACGTGGGCCAGCAGGGCCTGATCCTCAACAACGGCACGGCGGCGTTTAACCAAACCGAGCTGGGCGGGTGATTCTCGGCAATAGCCAATTGGGTGGGCGTGCTGCTGGGCTGATCCTTAATGAAGTCACGGGCGGCAGCCCCAGTCAGCTCAAGGGCTATACCGAAGTGGCTGGGCAAAGCGCCCATGTGGTGGTGGCCAACCCTCACGGCATCACTTGCGATGGCTGCGGGTTTATCAATACACCGCGCGTAACCCTGAGCACTGGCGCGCCGATAATCGAGGCTGGGCAGCTCAGGCAATTCAATGTCGATGGCGGCCAGATCGTTATCGATGGCGCCGGCCTTAACGCAGCGAATATCAGCCAGTTCGACCTGATCACCCGCAGCGCCAAGCTCAATGCGGCGATCTATGCCCAGCAGTTGAACATCGTCACCGGCCGCAACGACGTGGATGCGGCGACCTTGGCGGCCACGGCTAAGGCTGATGACGGCCGTGCGCGGCCTGGGGTTTCCATCGACAGTTCTGCACTTGGCGGCATGTACGCCGGGGCGATTCGTTTGGTCGGCACCGAGGCCGGTGTTGGGGTAAAGCTGGCCGGCGATATGGCCGCCAGCGGTGACGATATCCACATCGACGCCTACGGCAAGCTGACCGTGGCGCGGGTGGTGAGCGCCGGGCAATTACGGGCCAAAGCCGAGCAAATTGAGTTTGCCGACAAGGCCCATGCCGATGGTGCCGTGAAGATCGCTGCCAGTAGTGCGGTGACCGTTGCCAAAAGCCTGACCAGTGCGGCTGATGTTTCGATAAAAGCTGGCTCGCTGAGCAACGGGGGAACGTTGGGCGCAGCTGGCTCTGTTCGCTTAGATGTCGCGGCCTTGCTGAACCAATCCGGCCTGATTTTTAGCGGCGAGGACATGGCGCTCAACGTCGCCAGCATCATCAATCAAACCGGCGATGTTTACAGCCTCGGTAACCTGACCATCACCGCCACCGATGGCATCGACAACCGCTCTGGCAGCATCGAAAGTGCTGGCGATCTAAAGCTGCAAGCCAAGCGCATCAGCAATCAGCGCGATGTACTAAATAGCCGCCAGGAAAAATACGCCGCCCAAATTACCGAACTGCCCTGCGACGGCACCTTAGGCGCGGGCGACTGCGAAGGCGGCAAAGAACATCAGTTTTGGCAGATCGTCGAGCGCGACCGTTTGCTTGTTACCACCGCCAGCGCCGCCTCATTTATCACTGCTGGCGGCAACCTCAGCTTGATGGGGGCAAGCCTGCTTAACCACGCCAGCGCTATCAGCGCAGCAGGCGATTTGCGCATTCAGGTCGATACACTAGACAACCTCGGCCTGCAGCCTGGCGAATACCAGACCAGCCGTGTCTTTCGCTCCGTTCGCACCCGTGATCCAGAGTTCCTTGAGCGCCGTGCCGAGGCATTTAGTGCGCGGTACTGGCCTAGCAGTGACGACCCACTTGGTCTGGTTAACGCATTGAATGGCTTTCTTGCGCGGATGGAGCGTGAGCGTTTGCCGTTTCGTACTACCGCCGTCGTCAAGGCCGATGGCGAAAGCTATAGCGCCGTTATTCAAGCCGCTGGCAAGGCTGTGATCGCCACCCAAGATCGCTTCGACAGCAGCGTAGTTCGACCCACCTACGCCTATGTGGCTGGTGGCAGCTTGGCCACCACCGACCTCACCGGCTCAGCCATTGCCACGGCCGTCAGCCATAACCCACAACTGGCTCCCGATCTAAACCAGCAACCGGGCCTGCCAGGCTTTACCTTACCCGCTGGCAGCAACGGTCTATTTCAGCTCAATAGCGACGGCAGTCATCCCTACCTGGTCGAAACCAACCCTGCTTTAGCCAGCCTGCGCGGCTTTCTCAGCTCCGACTATCTGCTGAAAAGCATCGGCTACAACCTGGACCACGGTCAGCGGCGGCTCGGCGATGGCCTTTACGAACAGCGCTTGGTTCAGCAGGCGGTGATTGCCCGCACCGGCAAACGTTTTCTCGACGGCCTGAGCAGCGACCACGCACAGTTCCGCTACCTGATGGACAACGCCATCGCCAGCAAACAGGCACTAAACCTGGTGCCGGGTATTGCCCTTAGTGCTGAGCAAGTGGCTGCACTCACCCACGATATCGTGTGGATGCAGGAGCAGGAAGTTACCGGGCAAAAGCTCTTGGTGCCGGTGCTGTATCTGGCCCATGCCAAGGATCGACTGGCGCCCACTGGTGCATTGATTCAGGGCGACGATTTAACGCTGATTTCTGGCAACGCGCTAAATAACAGCGGCACGTTGCGCTCTACGAAAAAACTCAACGTTAGCGCGGCGAACATTAGCAACAGCGGTTTGATCCAGGCTGATCAAAACGTCTTGCTGCTGGCCACCGACAGTATCCGCAACATCAAAGGCGGCTTGATCGTCGGCAAAGACGTAAGCGCTAGCGCCTTAACCCGCGATATCGTCAACGAACGCAGCGTCACCTCCCACCAATCATCAAAACAAGGCTTCCAACGCCGCGAAGATTTCGTCGACAGCGCTGCCGGCATCGAAGCCGCCAACACCCTGACCTTGTCCGCAGGCCGTGACCTGATCAACCGCAGCGGCAACCTAAGCGCCGGTAGCAACCTTCAGCTCAGTGCCGGTCGCGACCTGTCGATAACCAGCCAAGTTGAAGCCGACAGCGCCGCCAACCGTGAGCGCACAGGTCATAGCTGGCGCGAAACAATCACCCAGCACGGCTCCTCCATCGACGCTGGCGGTACGCTCATCGCCGAGGCCGGCCGCGACCTGGCCATCATCGCCAGCACCCTCAAAGCCACTGGCGATATTCAGCTTTCAGCTCAACAAAATTTCGCCATCGCCTCGGCCGCTGACCACCGTAGCCGCGACAGCTACCGCAAAAGCGCCGGTAAAAAAGTCACCGATCAAGCCAGCATCAGCCGCCAACAAAGCGCTGTAATCGAAGCGGGCGGCGAGCTAAATATCCAAGCCGGCAATAACCTGCTGGTCAGTGCCAGTCAGCTAAAAGCCGGCGATGAGGCGTTTCTCTATGCCGGAAACCAACTCGCCCTGCTAAGCGCCGAAAATAGCGACCACCGCCTCTATGACAGCAAGAAAAAAGGCAGCTGGGGCGCCAAACACACCCGTAAAGACCGGATCACCAGCGTGCGTAATATCGGCGCCACCATCGAAACCGGCGGCGACCTTAAGCTGATCAGCGAAGGCGACCAGCTCTACCAAAAGGCCGTCCTGCACAGCGGTGCCAATCTCACCCTCGACAGCGGCGGCGCCATCACCTTTGAAGCCGTCAAAGACCTTGAGCAAGAAAGCCATGAGCGCAGCAAAAGCGACTGGGCGTGGCATAGCGCCAAAGGCCAAGGCCGTGCGGACGAAATCCTGCGTCAGAGCGAACTGATCGCCGGGGGCGAAACCATCATCCGCGCGCTCCAGGGCTTGCGTATCGATGTTAAGCAGGTCAACCGCCAGACTGTCCGCCAGACCATCGACGCCATGGTTGCCGCTGACCCCAACCTTGCCTGGATCAAAGCAGCGCAAGAGCGCGGCGACGTCGACTGGCGCCAGGTGAAGGAGCTGCACGACGCTTGGGAGTACCAGAGCTCAGGGCTAGGCGTGGGCGCCGCGCTGGTCATTGCCATCGTCGTTACCGTACTCACGGCGGGGGCGGCCAGTACCGCCATTGGCACCGTGGCCGGAGCCACGGCGGGTTCAGGCACGGCCATGGCCGCAGGCCTTGGCACCACCGCTGCGGGTTTTGGCAACGTCGCGGCAACGGCTGCTGCCACTTCAATGGCCAGTAGTGCCGCGGTCAGCACCATCAACAACAAAGGCCAACTCGGCGCTGTTGCCAGGGATGTGTTTTCTTCCGACAGTCTTAAGGGCTACCTCAGCGCCGCATTGATAGCGGGTGTCGGCGCTCAAACAAAGGGCTGGGGAACAACCATGCAGCAGGAAGCCAACCTGTCGGTGGTGGACTGGGGTGAGCGGGCGAAAGCCTATGCGGTCAATACCGCGCTGAAAGGACTGCTCAGCGGTGATGACACTGCCAAATCGTGGCTAACGGTCGCCGGCACCGGCGCGATGATGGAGCTGTACCAATACTCCGTCGGTCGAGGCGCGGATATCCGGCCAGGCGTAGAGAGATCTGCTGGGGCGAAATTTACGCCGCTAGAAGGCGGCTTTGTTCCGCAGGTGGTCAGGGATGGTTTGGCGCGAGAGGGCAAAAATATCGGCATGAATTGGCCGGCCATTGAGGCGTGTTCGAGTTGGTACGCCATCTGCCACGGCACGCCGATCAGCGATGCGGTAAATAAACTTCCGGGTCTGAATTCATTTGCCACCTTGCATGACAGTTGGATGGTGTTATTGGAAATGGCCAAAAAGAGTGATATGTCGACGTTAGAAAATATTGGCAGCATGCCGCCGGCACTTATCGTTAACTACGGCGCGCTCTATGATAAGTATCAAGTTGAGTTGCGCAGGGTGCGAAAAAATAAAAGCCCCTAATAGGCTGTTTTTTTCGTTCAATAATTATTGTGTGCTTGCTGTTTATGCTTGGCTGTAGTGTTTGCGGTTCCTATTCAGACAATGCACCGGGCGCGGTCCTCTGTTTTCCCACTAGGCGGCGCTTATGTGCTGTCGTCAGAGGCAGGACAGCCGGCTTCTAGTTTGAGGGCTTTAATATAGTGCGTGTAGCTGCTGTATGTTGCCGGAAGAACAATCCTGGCCGTCGGGTTTAGCCGCAGATTTTCGTGATTGGCCGCTAAGCTCGCATCAAACGCTCTGCACGCTTGGGTCGTCTCTCCATTGGCTTGGTAGGCAAAGCCGGTGTTTAGTTTTACGTTGGTGACGCTGTCGTATTTTTGGTAATGGAGAAAGATCGGCAGGGCTTTGTCGAAGTACTCAATGGCTTTGATATAGCGCTTGTCGTAGGAGGCGTTGATATCGCGGAATCCATTTTTTATGTAGTGACCTTTCCATAGCCCAGTTAATGCGGCGGACATAAAGAAGTTGCCATAGTGGCGGTAGCTTTCGGCAACGCATAGAGGGTCTTGTTTCTTCTCGCAGATTTGCAGTGCTTGAGTGATCAGGCGCTCAGCCGGAGTGGGGCGTTCTTGCTCTAACAGGGTGCTGGCATTGTTTAACAGTTGATAAGGGTTGCTGCTGTAAGAGACTAAAGCGGCCGAACAACCGCTCAGAGTAAAGAAGAAAAGAACAAGCGCGGCTTTATTGTCCATTGATCAATCAACTCCCGTATTAAAATCGCGGCGTTAATGATCGGTCAGTGGTTTTTAAATATCTGTGCGAAGCAATGAAAGCGCGAGGCGGAAAGTTCTGTACCGAACTCGGTAAGGCCGCGACTAGCGCTCGGCGTGGTACAGGCTGACGTGGCGAAACTCGGTAGGCTCGGCCAAATCCGGCCAGGTACAGGCCTCGATAATATCCAAACGCTGATACAGCGGATGATTGAAGTCCCGTACCCGCGAGTCAGCCACCAGGGCTTGCCTGCCACGGCTAAGAAAGTGATCCAGCAACGGTAGGTTGGCGCGGTCGTAGAGCACGTCGGCAACGACGATCAGGTCGAAGCGGTCAGCTTCGGCGAAGAAATCTGCGGAGTAACTCAGCTCAACGCCATTGAGTTCGGCGTTGGCGCGGCAAGAGGCCAAGGCCAGCGGATCAAGGTCGCACGCCACCACTTCGGCAGCCCCGGCTTTGGCCGCGGCAATCGCCGCGACCCCAGAGCCCGCGCCAAAATCCAGTACCCGTTTACCGGCCACCCACTCGGGGTGCTCGGCAAACCAGCGGGCCAGCACCAGGCCGCTGGCCCAGCAAAAACACCAGTAGGGCGGCTCTTCGAGAATGCGCTGGGTCTCTTCCGGGCTAAAGGCACGGTCCATATTGTTGGCATCGATCAGCCACAACTTGAGGTCGGTGCCGGGCAGGCTTTCGGCAACCAGTTGCGCGTCGCCCAGCAGTTCACTGAGCGCCGCTTGCAGGGCCAGCGGTGGGGTCATGGCGCGGGATCGAAACGCAGGTTGCCGACCAGTTGGGTGGTGGCCGAGGTAATGCGTTGCGGGCTCAAACGCAGGATCAGTTGCGCCGATTGAGTGACCCGCCCATGCAACTCCACGCGCGCATTGGCGGGAAAAGAGTCGGGGTTGAAGGGCAGGTGAAAGGGCAGCAACTGACCGGTGCCCTGCAGGGTGATATTGCCCAGCAGCTGTTGCGGACGGTCGCGCTCATCAATCACCAGCAAGGCCAGCTCGACGCTGGCACCCGCCGGCACATTGACCAGGTTGCCAGTTAGTTCGCGCAGGTTGGCCGGCAGTGGGGCGGGCGCAGCTGCAACCGGCGCGGTAGGTTTGCTGACAACCGCGGTGGCCGGTGCAGGCGGTTCGTCGGCGCAGGCCGCCAGCAGAGCAACGGCACAAAGTAGAACGAGTGGGCGAAACATAAGAGAGTCCGTCACGAGTGCAGCGAATGTAGGGCGGGCGTTTGTATACCGCAAAGTCGCTGGGTTGTCTTGCCAGTGGGATGCGCTACCATGGCCCCTCCTCAATTTTGTTGCCATTTATTTTATGCACTGTCCCTTCTGCGGCGCCAATGACACCAAGGTTATCGATTCGCGATTGGTCGCCGAGGGCGAGCAGGTTCGCCGCCGCCGCGAGTGCCTGGCTTGCGAAGAACGCTTCACCACCTTTGAAACCGCCGAGCTGGTGATGCCGCGCTTGATCAAGCAGGACGGCAGCCGCCAACCCTTTGATGAAGAAAAGCTGCGCGCCGGTATGCAGCGCGCGCTGGAAAAACGCCCGGTCAGTATCGAGCGCCTGGAAGCGGCCATTGCCCATATCAAGCACAAGATGCGCGCCACCGGCGAGCGTGAAATCAAGTCGCGGGTGCTGGGTGAGCTGGTGATGATTGAACTGCAAAAACTCGATGAAGTGGCCTATATCCGCTTCGCTTCGGTCTACCGGCGCTTTCAGGACCTCAACGAATTCCGCGAGGAAATCGACCGTCTTTCCCGCGAACCGGCGCAAGACTAGGTATGTCGACTCCCGAGCAAGCCGCCGCTGACCCGCAATTTATGGCCCGCGCGCTGGAACTGGCGCGCAAAGGCATCTACTCCACTCACCCCAATCCGCGGGTCGGCTGCGTCATTGTGCAGGCCGGCAAAATTGTCGGTGAGGGTTGGCATGCCCGTGCTGGCGAGCCCCATGCCGAGGTGCATGCCCTGCGCCAGGCCGGCGATAAAGCCCGTGGCGCCACTGCTTATGTAACGCTTGAACCTTGCAGCCACCATGGCCGTACACCGCCGTGCGCGGATGCGTTGGTCAATGCGGGCGTTGCCCGGGTGGTGGCGGCAATGCAAGACCCCAACCCCGAAGTCTCCGGCCGTGGTCTGCTGCGCTTGATGCAGGCCGGTATTTCGGTAAACAGCGGTGTGCTGGAGGCCGAAGCGCGGGCGCTGAATGCCGGTTTTATCAAACGTATGGAAAAGGGCCTGCCCTTTGTCCGGGTGAAACTGGCCATGAGCCTGGACGGCCGTACCGCCATGGCCAGCGGTGAAAGCCAGTGGATTACCGGTCCGGACGCGCGTGCTGCCGTACAACGCTTGCGTGCGCAAGCCAGCGTGGTGCTGACCGGCGCCGATACCGTGTTGGCCGACGCCGCGCGCCTGACCGTGCGTCCCGACGAACTGGGGCTGAATGCTGAACTCACCGCCCTGGCCATGACCCGTCCACCACTGCGCGTGTTGGTCGATGGTCGTTTGCGCGTGCCGCTCAGTGCGCCGTTCTATCAGGCCGGTGCTGCGTTGGTCGCCACCTGTGCCGCCGCCTCAGCCCGTGATCGTTTCCTCGAAGAAGGCCATACATTGCTGGCGATTCCCGGCAGCAATGGCCATGTCGACCTGCGCAAGTTGCTTGCCGAGTTGGCCAGCCAGGGCGCTAACGAAGTGCTGGTGGAAGCCGGCCCACGGTTGGCCGGAGCTTTTGCGCGTTTAGGCCTGGTGGACGAGTACCAGCTGTTTGTCGCCGCCAAGTTCCTTGGCTCCACCGCTCGGCCCCTGTTGGATATGCCGCTGGCGCGGATGGCCGAAGCCACGCCGCTGAAAATCACCGAAATGCGCGCAGTGGGCGATGACTGGCGGATTATCGCGGTGCCCGATAAACCGCGCTGAAATTGGCCACAAAGCCCGGTGAATACGCCTACATAGATGCATTGCCAGGGGCACTTGTGGTAAAAACGCAGCCCAGCCATGCAGATGGCTGAACGTTCTCAGGGCGGGGTGCGATTCCCCACCGGCGGTAATGGCGCGCAATGCGTCTAGCCCGCGAGCGCTTGGGCAAGCCGACAACGGCACGCGCAAGGTCAGCAGACTCGGTGTGATTCCGAGGCCGACGGTCATAGTCCGGATGAAGAGAGAACGGGATTGCCTGCCAGGGCACGCCGTTGTGTGTGCTCGCTCGAGACATCCCTTTCGATCAGACACGCCCTGTTTTTTATTAAACAGGAGTTCGATCCATGTTCTACCGCGATAACGCGATGGCACCTCTGTATACGGAGGCAGCCCATGTTCACAGGAATAATTGAAGCCCTCGGCACCATTCGCGCCCTTAGTCCGAAAGGTGGCGACGTACGCGTGTACGTGGAAACCGGCAAGCTGGATTTGGCCGACGTCAAACTCGGCGACAGCATCGCGGTTAACGGCGTATGCCTGACAGCCGTGGAATTGCCCGGTGATGGTTTTTGGGCTGATGTCAGCCGCGAAACCCTGGCTTGCAGCGCCTTTATCGATTTGAAAGCCGGTAGCAAGGTCAACCTGGAAAAAGCCCTGACCCCCAGCAGCCGCTTGGGCGGGCACTTGGTCAGCGGCCATGTCGATGGCGTTGGTGAAGTGATTGCCCGTGAGGACAACGCCCGCGCCGTGCAATTTCGTATCCGCGCCCCACGCGAGCTGGCCAAGTACATCGCCCTGAAAGGCTCGATCACGGTCGACGGCACCAGCCTCACGGTCAACGGCGTCAACGGCGCCGAGTTTGAGCTGACCATCGTGCCGCACACCTTGGGTGAAACCATCATGGCCGACTACCGCCCTGGGCGGCAGGTCAACCTGGAGGTCGATCTGCTGGCGCGCTACCTCGAGCGCCTGCTACTCGGCGACAAGGCTGCAGAGCCGAAGGCCAGTGGCCTGACCGAAAGTTTCCTGGCCGAACACGGCTACCGCTAACCGAATTTAAGGCACGACCCCCATGGCTCTTAACAGCATTGAAGAACTGGTTGCCGATATCCGCGCCGGCAAAATGGTCATCCTTATGGATGACGAAGACCGCGAGAATGAAGGTGATCTGATCATTGCCTCTGAATGTGTAAAACCTGAACACATCAACTTTATGGCCAAGCACGCCCGTGGCCTGATTTGCATGCCCATGAGCCGCGAGCGTTGCGAAACCCTCAAGCTGCCGCTGATGGCGCCGCGCAACGGCTCGGGCTTTGGCACTAAGTTCACCGTTTCCATCGAAGCCGCGACCGGCGTGACCACCGGCATTTCTGCCGCTGACCGCGCCCGCACGGTGCAAGCGGCGGCGGCCAAAGATGCCAAGGCCGACGATATTGTCAGCCCTGGGCATATCTTCCCGCTGATGGCCCAACCCGGTGGTGTACTCGCCCGTGCCGGTCATACCGAAGCGGCTTGCGACCTGGCGCGCCTGGGTGGCTTTGAGCCGAGCGGGGTTATCTGCGAAATCATGAACGACGACGGCACCATGAGCCGCCGTGCCGAGCTGGAAGAATTCGCTCAGCTGCATGACATCAAAATCGGCACCATCGCCGACCTGATTCACTACCGCCTGATTCACGAGCACACCGTTGAGCGCATTTCTGAGCAGCCGCTGGACAGCGAACTGGGCCACTTCAACCTGGTGACCTACCGCGACTCGGTGGAAGGCGACATTCATATGGCGCTGACCCTGGGCACCATTTGCCCGGAAGAGCCGACTCTGGTGCGGGTGCACAGCATGGAACCGTTGCGCGACTTGCTGATGGTCAAGCAACCGGGCCGTTGGAGCCTGCGTGCGGCCATGGTGAAAGTGGCCGAGGCGGGCAGCGGTGTGGTGCTGCTGCTGGGCAACCAACTGCACGGCTCCGACCTGCTGGCGCATTTGGAGCAGCAACTCGGTGGCGAGCAAAAAGCCACTGCGGCCACTTACAGCACCGTCGGTGCCGGTTCGCAGATTCTCCGTGACCTGGGCGTGCGCAAAATGCGCCTGCTGAGCTCGCCGGTGAAGTTCAACGCGATATCCGGCTTTGATTTAGAAGTTGTAGAATACCTGCCCTCCGAATAAGGCCGGACCCCGCCGAGCCGTTTCCGGCGGGCCAACCCCGAATGTTTTACGCCCCGCTGCGCGCAGAGTTCGCAGCGCGGTCTTTACTCTAATTTGCTCTTTCAAGACGAGAACGCCATGACCCTGAAGACCATCGAAGGTACTTTTATCGCCCCCAAAGGCAGCTATGCACTGGTGGTTGGCCGCTTCAACAGCTTCGTGGTGGAAAGCCTGGTAAGCGGCGCCGTTGACGCCCTGGTGCGTCACGGTGTGAGCGAAAGCGACATCACCATCATCCGTGCTCCGGGTGCTTTCGAAATTCCATTGGTGGCGCAGAAAGTTGCTCAGCGCAGCGAATACTCGGCCATCATCGCCCTTGGCGCGGTTATTCGGGGCGGTACTCCGCACTTCGAATACGTGGCCGGCGAATGCACCAAGGGCCTGGCCCAGGTGTCCATGGAATTCGGCGTGCCGGTTGCCTTTGGTGTGCTGACCGTTGACTCCATCGAACAAGCTATCGAACGCTCCGGCACCAAAGCTGGCAACAAAGGTGCTGAAGCCGCCCTTTCCGCACTGGAAATGGTCAGCCTGCTGGCGCAGTTGGAGGCCAAGTGATTAACGACGCAGACGACAGCTTCAACCCCCCTGCAGAGAAAGGCCCGAACGCGCCCACCGGCAAGATCGCGGCCCGTCGCCAGGCCCGCAGCCTGGCTATGCAAGCGCTGTATCAGTGGCATGTAGCGGGTCAGGCGGTTAACGAAATCGAAGCGCAGTTTCGCGTCGACAACGATTTCAGCACCGTCGATGGCGCCTATTTTCGTGAGATTTTGCACGGCGTACCGGCGCATAAAACCGAGATCGACGAAGCGTTCGCGCCATGCCTCGACCGCCCCCAGGAAGAACTGGACCCGGTTGAATTGGCCATCCTGCGCTTGTCCACCTTTGAAATGCTCAAGCGCGTGGACGTGCCGTATCGCGTAGTGATCAACGAAGGTATCGAGCTGGCCAAAGTGTTCGGCGCCACCGACGGGCACAAGTTCGTCAACGGCGTGTTGGACAAATTGGCACCGCGCCTGCGTGCCGCCGAAGTCAACGCTAACAAGCGTTGATCGTGGGTGAGTTTGAGCTGATTCGCCGCTACTTCGCCGCTGCGCCCTGTGCGCAGCCTGGCGAGGGCGTGGTGCAAGGCATAGGCGATGACTGTGCCTTGTTGGCGTTGGCCGCTGGCGAACAGCTGGCGGTTTCCACCGACACCCTGGTGATCGGTGTGCATTTTCCCCATTCCTGTGATGCCTTTCTGCTCGGCCAGCGTGCCCTGGCCGTGGCCACCAGTGATCTGGCCGCCATGGGCGCCGCGCCGCTTGGTTTCACCCTGGCGCTGACCTTGCCGCAAGCCGACCCTGACTGGTTGCAAGCCTTTGCCGAAGGCCTCAACCAGATGGCGCAAGCCTGCAATATGCGCCTGATTGGCGGCGACACCACCCGTGGCCCCCTGACCTTGACCCTCACCGTGTTCGGCCGTGTGCCAGCGGGCCAGGCGCTGACCCGCGCCGGCGCGCAGGTGGGCGATTTGCTCTGTGTTGGCGGTGCGCTGGGTGATGCCGCGGCGGCGCTGCCATTGGTGTTGGGCCAGCGCACGGCCGCCGCGGAAATCGCTGAGCCGCTGTTGGCGCGCTACTGGGCGCCGCAGCCGCAATTGGCGCTGGGGCAGGCACTGCGTGGCAAAGCTACGGCCGCGCTGGATATCTCCGATGGCCTGGTCGCGGACTGCGGCCATATCGCCTCTGCCTCCAACGTTGCCCTGCATATCGAGCGTGAGCGCCTGCCGCTGTCGCCGGCGGTGCAGAGCTGGCTGGATCCACAATCAGCCTGGAACTGCGCACTTAGCGGTGGCGATGACTATGTGTTGGCCTTTACCGTGGCGCAGCGCCATTTGGCTGAGCTGCAACAACACGGCTGGCCAATAGCAGTCATCGGTCGTGTGGTGGCGGGAAAAGGCGTGCACTTATTCGATTCAGCGGGTCACAGCCTTGAGCTGTCTGCGCGCGGTTATTTACATTTCGGGCAACATTCTGGGGGCACGGGTGACTCAAGCGAGCAAGAAAACGGTACCTGACGCACCACCGTCGGTTTGGCGCAATCCTTGGCATTTTCTCGCCTTTGGCTTTGGCTCCGGCACCCTGCCCAAAGCACCGGGTACCTGGGGTTCGCTGGTGGCACTGCCCTTTATTCCGCTGTGGCAAATGCTCCCCGACTGGGGCTATTGGCTCATGCTTGGGGTAACCATGCTGTTCGGCTTCTGGCTGTGCGGCAAAGTGGCCGATGATTTGCGTGTGCATGACCATGAAGGCATCGTCTGGGACGAAATGGTCGGCATGTGGATCACCCTGTGGCTGGTTCCCGAAGGCTGGGAATGGTTGCTGCTAGGCTTCTTGGTGTTCCGTTTTTACGACATTCTCAAGCCCTGGCCCATCCGCTGGATCGACCGCCATGTGCATGGTGGCGTCGGCATCATGCTTGATGACCTGCTGGCCGGTGTATTTGCCTGGCTGACTATGCAGTTGGCCGTCTGGGCCTGGGCGCAGCACTGGTTTGGCTAGATAGGGATACACCGCAACGCCTGAGGAAAAATGGCCTATGCGTGGCATGTGGTTAGCCGTGATTCTGTTGCTGAGTGCGCCGTGGGTGCAGGCGGCGACACCGACGCAAGTTCGCTTGGCCAGCGAAGTCTGGCCGGGGCACACCAATGCCGATGGCAGCGGTTTGGCGTGGGACATTCTGCGCCAGGTGTTCGAGCCTGCCGGCATCGAGCTGAAAATTCACAGCGTGCCTTACACCCGTTCAGTGGGCTTGGTGCAGCGTGGCGGCGCGGATGCCTTTGTCGGCTCGTACCTCAACGAAATTCAAGAAGGCGTGTTTTACCCCCACTGGAATTACGACGCCGACCAGATCAGCGCGCTGGGCTTGGTCGATACCGCCCCGGTCAATTTGCAGAACGTCGGCGCGTTTCGCCTGGCTTGGGTGCGCGGCTACGCTTACGAACAATATCTGCCGCATTTGAACCACTACCAGGAAGTTTATCGGCGTGACGGTATCCTCTCGATGCTGGAACTTAAGCACGTCGATTTCTACCTGGATGCCCTCACCGAGGTGCAGGACGTGCTTAACGAAGCCGACGACAAATCGCGCTTTCGCATCACCGAGCTCACCCGGTTGCCGTTGTACCTGGGGTTTGCCGACACGGCCGATGGCCATGCCCTGGCCAAGGTCTTTGATACGCGCATGGCGCAACTGGTGAAAGACGGCAGTTTGCGCGCGATATTCGCGCAGTGGCAGCAGCCCTATCCCTTTGACTGAAACTCCACGCAACAGGCATGACGTGATGACGAGCAACAGAATGTACGTGTTGGCGGCGGGGTTGATCAGTCTGTTGGCCAACAGCATGGCTACGGCCGCTGAGCAGGTGATGGTCGTCGGCCTGTTTCCTGGCGCGGCGGTGATTAACGTCGATGGCGAACGCAAGATGGTCAAGGTCGGCAAGACCGGCCCCGGCGGTGTGGTGGTGGTCAGTGCCGATAACCATGGCGCGGTGCTACGCGTCGATGGCGTGGAGCGCACCTACCCGCTGGAGCGTGAATACAGCCAGGGCTTTGCTGTGCCGATCAAAACCAAGGTCAGTATTGCCAAGGGCATGGGTGGCCATTACTGGATCGCCGGTTCGGCCAACGGTCAGCCGGTGCAGTTTTTGGTTGATACCGGCGCCACCACCGTGGCCATGAACGAAAACCAAGCCCGCCAGCTGGGCATCGACTACCGCGTGGTGGGCAAGCCCACCGTCGTCAGTACCGCCAGCGGCACCATCAATGCCTGGCGCGTGAGCCTGGACAAAGTGAAGATCGGCGCCATTGAAGTGATAGGCGTTGAAGCCACTGTGCTCGACGGTCCGGCCCCTACCGAAGCCCTGTTGGGTATGAGCTTTCTCAGCCGCGTCAGCTGGCGCGAAGAGCAGGGCGTGTTAATTCTGGAATCCAAACTCTAGGCCTATGACTTACCCGATCAGCCGTCGCACCTTTCTCGCCGCAACTGCCGCACTGCCCTTTGTGTCCGCGTGGGCGGCAGAGCCCAGTTACTTCCACCAACGCCTTGAGCAACTGGAGGCCACCTTTACCGGGCGCCTCGGTGTCGTTGCCCTCAATAGCAGCACTGGCGAAGTGCTGAGCTATCGCGGTGAGGAGCGTTTCCCGCTGTGCAGCACCTTTAAAGCCATGCTCGCCGGTGCCATTTTGCAGCGCAGTACGTTGACGCCCGGCTTGTTGGGCGAACGCATTACCTACCGTAAAAGCGACCTGGTGGCCTATTCCCCCATCAGTGAAAAACATGTGCAGGACGGCATGACCGTCGCCGAACTCTGCGCCGCCACCGTGCAATACAGCGACAACGGCGCGGCCAACCTGCTGATGAAATTGGTCGATGGGCCGGAAGGCGTGACCACCTTTGCCCGCTCGATTGGCGACAAACACTTCCGCCTTGAGCGTTGGGAAACCGAGCTCAATAGCGCCATTCCTGGCGACCTGCGCGACACCACCACGCCGCTGGCCATGGCCCACAGCCTGAACCGTATGGTGCTGGGCGATGCACTGCCAGCGGCGCAGCGCCAACAGTTGCAAGAGTGGCTGAAGGGCAACACCACGGGCGCCACGCGCATCCGTGCCGGCCTGCCCGCCAGTTGGCCGGTGGGTGATAAAACCGGTACCGGCGCTTACGGCACCACCAATGATGTGGCGGTAATCTGGCCGACAGCAAAAGCACCCTTGGTTCTGGCGATTTACCTGACGCAAGCCAGCAAGGACGCCGCTGCGCTTAACGAACCATTGGCGGCGGCGACCCGTATTGTTCTGGATTGGCTGGGCTAGTGGTTATATCGATCAACCGCTTTGATCTTTATGGCCAGCAATTCAGGCTGACCGAGGCCTAAAGCCTGCTGCTACAATGCCGCCCCCGTGCGAAATTCCGCCTCTTTTATTAGGAGCATCCGGTGTCTGTCGTCTTCGTCGCCGCCTCCCAACTGCCAACACCTTTTGCCGTTTTCACCATGCATGGCTTTCTTGAAGAAGCCACCGGCCGTGAACACGTTGCCCTGACCTTGGGCGATTTCACCGACGGTGCGCCGGTACTCGGCCGCCTGCATTCCGAATGCCTGACCGGCGATGCCTTGTTTAGCCTGCGCTGCGACTGCGGTTTCCAATTGGAAGCAGCGTTGGCCGCCATCGCCAAAGAAGGCCGTGGCGTGCTGCTGTACCTGCGCCAGGAAGGCCGTGGCATTGGCCTGATGAACAAAATCCGCGCCTACGAGCTGCAAGACGGCGGCGCCGATACGGTGGAGGCCAACGAGCGTCTGGGCTTTGCCGCAGACCAGCGTGACTACTCGATCTGCTTGCCGATGCTCAATCACCTGGGCATCACCTCGCTCAAGCTGATGACCAATAACCCGCGCAAACTTAAAGCGCTGGCCGATATGGGCATTCCGGTGGCCGAGCGTATGCCGCTGCAGATCGAACATAACCCGCACAACAAGTACTACCTGGCCACCAAGTCCGGCAAGCTCGGCCACCTGCTGGGCAACCAGCACCAAGGTGAGGCCGAGGAAAGCCTGTGACCCGCGCCGACGTGCGCCGCCGCCTGGCCCTGTTGTGGTGGCGGCAACTGGCGCTGACCCTCGCGCCGGTACTGGTGGTTGATCTGCTGTTTGGCGCCGGCAAAACCGTGTCGGTGCTGGCCATGCCACTGTTTATCGGTGGCTTGGCCTCCATGTTTGTCAGCCTGCCGTTGTTCAGCGCCTACAAGCGCGGCCTGATCGCCACCGAAAAAGCCCTCGACACCGCGGAAGAGCCCGCCGCCTGGCTGGACCTTGCCGCCCGCCGTCGACAAGCCTTTCTCGGTGCCGGCTTACCCGCCTGGATTGCCGCCATCGCCGTGTTTACTGGCCTGGAAGCGATTCCGCTGATCTTGCTCACGCTGTCCAGCGTGGTGCTGCTGACCCTCTACCGCATTCCCCGCCAGCTCGGCTAATGCGCCTGCTGCTCACCTGCCTGTTCTGCCTGCTGGCCTGGCCTGCGGCGGCGCAATTGCGGGTGGTGACGCTGGCGCCCTCGCTCAGTGAAATCATGCTGGAGCTGGATGCCGCCGATCTATTGGTTGGTGTGCTCGACGGCGGCGAGCGGCCTGCCGCTCTAGCCCAGCTACCCTCGGTTGGGCGCTACGGGCAGTTGCAAATGGAACGGCTGCTGGCGCTTAAGCCCGACTTGTTATTGCTCTGGCCCGACAGCATCAGCGCGGCGCAACGCCAGCAACTGCTCGGCTTTGGCATTCCACTGTTTGAGGCGCAGCCGCAGAAGTTGCAACAGCTTGCCGAGCAGTTCCAGGCGATAGGCGAGCGGGTTGGGCGCGGCGAAACGGGCCGGCAACGCGCCGCTGAATTTCGTCAACGCTTGGCCGCGTTAAAGCAGCGTTATCAGCGTGCCGTGCCTTTGCCGGTGTTCTACCAGATCTGGAATGCACCGCTGTACACCGTCGGCGGTGAGCAAATCATCAGCGATGCGCTGACGGTGTGTGGCGCTAAGAATGTATTTGCCGAGCTTAAATTGCCGGCGCCGCAGGTGAGTGTCGAAGCGGTGCTTGGCCGTGATCCACATGTGATCATCGCCGGCGACTCTGCTCAGCTGAAAGGCTGGAGCAAGTGGCCGGGGCTCACTGCTGTACGTAGCAAGCAATTATTGGTACTGCCCAATAAAGGCATTGAGCGACCGAGTTTGCAGATGCTGGAGGCGACCGAGCAGCTTTGCCAGGCCTTGGCACCGATGCGCTGATTTGCTCACTGCCGTCGTCCCCGTGAAGGCGGGGACCCAGAGTGGTCCAGGCAAACCCGCCACTTCCAATATTCTGGG
>NZ_JBBNAH010000602.1:0-4309 GCF_037994325.1 Pseudomonas sp. | reverse complement strand
GGGCAAAGCTGGTATTGCCGGCAAATTCGCTGGCCAACGACAACGGCCGGTGCGCCTCGTGGGTAATCAGCGGGTCCAGTTCGCGGCGTTGTTGTTCATGATTGAGCTGCGCCAGGCTAGCGGCAATTTGTTGTGGGCTTTGCGCGGCGTAGCCCAGGGCTTCCACCAGCGCCCGTTGTGCGTCCACGTCTACCTGTTGTGGGCGGCCATTGGCGTCCAGCCAATCCACGCTCAAACCCGCCGCCGTTGCCAGGCTGGCCAGTTGTTCGTCGCTCATGCGCTTTCCTCTAAACATGCTACGGCGCTGAATGGGCCGCGTAGTCCCTGTTGCGCAGCGTGTAAGTCAATGCGATTGCCAAATATCACCCGCGCCGCTGAGCCCAATGGCGGGGCGTTAACCGGGTCGGCGCTCAAGTTGAGGTCGATGCGCAGCTTGCTGCCATCGGCCAGCGTCCAGTTGGCGCTCACGGCCTTGTTGCCGAGTACTTGCACGGTGCCGCTGTGGCTGCCGGGCAGGCGCGGCACAATCAACTGATGGCGCAGTTCCAGCAGCTTGCGGTAGTAGATGCGCCAGGCCTGGTGAGTGGGGTCGATATCCGGGGCGTAGTCGGGCAGCGAGCTATTGAAAGTGCCGTATTTGTTCGGGTCGGGAATGCTGTCGCGGATAGCGGCATCCTGAAACACGGCAAAGTCTTTGAACTCGTTACGGCGGCCATCGCGCACGGCAATGCCCAGCTCGTCATGGTGGTCGGTGAAAAACAGAAAGGCTTGGCGCGAGCCCCATTCTTCGCCCATGAATAGCAGGGGAATCATCGGCGACAGCAGCAGCAACACGGTGGCGGCTTTAAGCGCGTCCGGGTCGGTCAGGCAGCTCAGGCGTTCGCCAAAGGCACGGTTGCCGACTTGGTCGTGGTTCTGCAAAAACAGCACAAAGGAGGTCGGCGGCAAATGCCCGCTGGGTTCGCCGCGCGCATGGCCATGGCGGTTGGTTTGGCCTTGGTAGACAAAGCCTTCGGCCAGGCAGCGGGCGAGCTTTTCCGTGGGTTGCTGCGCGTAGTCTTGGTAGTAGCCTTCGTGTTCGTCGGTGAGCAGCACGTGCAGGGCGTTATGGCCGTCGTCGTTCCACTGCGCGTCAAAGCCGGCTTGCAGCAACTCGGCGCTGTTGTCTTCGTTTTCCAGCACCAGGTGCAGATGGCGTTCCAGCGGCACCGAAGCGCGTAGGCGCTGGGCCATTTCGATAAGAAAGTCTTTCTCGCTGATGGCGTGCACGGCGTCAAAGCGCAGGCCGTCGACGCGGTAGTCCTGCACCCACATCAGGGCGTTTTCAATAAAAAAGTCACGCACCGCGGGCTGGCGGAAGTCGATGGAGGCGCCCCACGGCGTTTGGATGTCGTCCCTAAAGAAGCCTTTGGCGTACAAACCCAGGTAATTGCCGTCCGGACCGAAGTGGTTGTAGACCACGTCGATAAACACCATCAGGCCCAGGCCGTGGGCGGTGTCGATTAAGTGACGCAGCTCATCCGGGGTGCCGTAGGTGTTGTGCGGCGCGAACGGCAGGACACCGTCGTAACCCCAATTGCGCTCGCCGGGGAACTGGTTGAGCGGCATCAGCTCAATGGCGGTGACGCCAAGTTCGACCAGATCGGCCAAGCGTTCTTCAACGCCGGCAAAGCCGCCGAGCAGGCCGACGTGCACTTCGTAAAGTACGGTTTCGTGCCAGGGGCGACCCTGCCACTGTGGGTTCTGCCAAACGTAGCGGGTCGGGTCCACAACCAGGCTAAACCCATGCACATCGCTGTGCTGGGCACGCGCGGCTGGGTCGGGCACTTGCTGCTCGCCATTGATGCGGTAGGCGTAGGCACTGCCAGCCGGGTAGGGCAGCTGGGCGCGATGCCAGCCACCGGCGTCGGCCTGCAAAGGCTGCGCTGTACCGTCGGCAAACACCACGTCAACCTGGCGTGCATCCGGCGCCCAGAGGGCAAAATGGGTGCTGCCATCGGCCGCGTGCAGAGCGCCGTGAGTCGGCAACACACCTTGCTGCAGCATCAGCTATAACCCCGCACGCGCCGGGCCTGTTGTTGCAGCAGGTCTTTGTAGAGGCGGTCGTACGGCTGCACCGAGTCTTTCCAGTACAAAGGCGAGGCCATGGCGCGGCAGCGCATGGCGTTGAGCAGGTCGGGGTATTTGAAGACGTTGAGGGCGCGCTGTACGGCGTCGACATAGCTGTCTTTGGTGGCGCGGCGGAACAGAAAGCCGGTGACGCCATCTTCAATGGTGTCGGCCAAGCCGCCGGTTTTGCGCGCAATCGGCAGCGAGCCAAAACGCTGGGCGTACATTTGGCTCAGGCCGCAGGGTTCGAAGCGCGAGGGCATTAACAGGAAGTCGCTGCCGGCAAACATACGGCGGGCATCGGTTTCGTTAAAGCCGACGCGCACGCCCACCCGGCCGGGGTAACGTTTGGCCATTTCCAGCACCGCCTGTTCCAGCTCCGGTTCGCCACGGCCAATGATGGCCAAGCGGCCGCCACCGTTAACGATGGTGTCGACCACCTCTAGGGTGAGGTCGATGCCTTTTTGCTGCACCAGGCGTGAGACCACGGCGAACAGCGGACCGTCCTCCACGTCCAGCCCAAACAGCTGTTCCACGTAGGCGGCATTGCGTTTTTTGCCGCCCAGGTTGTGCATATGGAAATTGGCGATCAGGTGCGGGTCGGTGCGCGGATCCCAGGTTTCGTCAATGCCGTTGGTGATACCGCTAAGGTGGCCTTCGTGGGTTTTCGCTTGCAACATGCCTTGCATGCCGCAGCCAAAGGCTTCGGTGGTGATTTCTTCGGCGTAGGTGTGGCTGACGGTGGTGATATGGTCGGCATAGGTAATGCCGGCCTTGAGCAGCGACAGCTGACCGTAGAACTCCATGCCTTCCTGCCCACCGGCTTCAGGCGGCAGGCCAAGTTCAGGCATGCAGTGTTTGTCGATCATGCCTTGGTAGGCGAGGTTATGGATGGTAAACACGCAGGGGGTGTTCTGGCCTTGCCACTTCATATATGCCGGGGTCAGCGCGGTGGGCCAGTCGTTGGCGTGTACCAAGTCCGGGTTCCAGCTCATGGACGCTTGACCGCGGGCGATGTCGGCAGCGGCCATGCCCAGGCGGGCGAAGCGGATATGGTTGTCGGGCCAGTCGCGGCTGTTGGCGTCGCCATAGGGCGTGCCTTCGCGCTCATACAGTTCAGGGCTGATCAGCACATAAACAATCAAGCCGTCGGCCAATTCCATGCGGCCGATTTTGCATGGCGGCAGGGCTGCGTAACCGCCCACTTCGCCGACCACGCGCATGGGGTTGCCGCTTTCCAGCACTTGCGGGTAACCGGGGATTAGTACGCGAATATCATGGTGCTCGGACAGCGCACGGGGCAGGGCTGCGGAGACGTCGCCCAAGCCACCGACCTTGATCAGGTCGGCCATCTCGGAGGTCACGAAGAGGATTTTTTTCTTATTGGGGTACAGCATCTGTGGCTTCTGGCTTTCCAGCGGGGTGTCAGCCCTAGGTGGGACAATCGAAGCGAATTCATTCAGCCGGTCCATCGCTATTGCAGTGCCCATCTATTCCTCCCATGACACCGCGCCAAAATGGCGGTGCGCGTTTCGCTTGTTTGTCGCTAAAAAAAGGTGCGCATTGGCGGTACCAATACGACTTGCGGTGGTGTGGCGAAGTGGATTGGCCCGGGTAATCAGGTCTTTGCCCCTACTTAAGTGCTGACCGGCCGGTCTACGGAAAAGTTTTAATTTTTTTTCCCCGCGCAGACTGACGGGCCTAGACGCGGCAAGGGCTTACACCGGGCTATACCGGCGGTTGCCGTTCCGGTTCGGCGATGGGCTCGTGGCGGTTGGGGCTGACCACCTCGGCGGTGGGGCTGGCTTGAAAGGCGGCGCGCAGCTGCGGCAGCGATTGCGGGTGCTTGTGGCTGATAAAGGTAATCAGGTTTTCGCGGATATAGCAGCGCAAGTCCCAACCGCTGGAGGAGTCTCGCGAGCTGACCAATACGCGCAGTTGAATCGCCCGTTCGCTGGTCTCCACCACTTGCAGCACGCTAACGCGGCCGTCCCAGAGTTGCGGCACTTCCTGAAGCAGGCGCTCAAGCTCTTTGCGCAGCGGCTCAAGGGGAATGGAGTAATCGACCCAAAAGGTAATGGCGCCGGTGAGCGAGGACGACACGCGCGTCCAGTTCTGGAACGGGTTTTCGATAAACCATTGCAGCGGCACGATCAGCCGCCGGTCATCCCAGATGCGCACCACCACATAGGTACCGGTG
>NZ_JBBNAH010000601.1:0-5460 GCF_037994325.1 Pseudomonas sp. | reverse complement strand
GTGTACCGTAGGACGGGTTTCGCTGCGCTCGCCAAGGCGCCCCCCAAACCTACGGCTTCGCCCGGCGCTGTTTGAAGAACTCACGGAGCACCGCGCTGCACTCTTCTGCCAACACGCCCCCCTCCACCATCACCCGATGGTTAAGGAAGATCTGGTCGAAGAATTTGCCTCGGCTTTGCACCGCCCCTGCCTTGGGCTCGGTCGCGCCAAATACCATGCGGTTGATCCGTGCATGCACCAGCAACCCCGCGCACATGCTGCACGGCTCTAGCGTGACGTACAGCGTGCTGCCGGGCAGGCGGTAGTTTTCCACATCTTTGGACGCTTCGCGGATGGCGACCATCTCGGCGTGGGCGCTGGGGTCATGGGTGGTGATCGGGCAATTAAAACCACGCCCGATTACCTGACCATCCTGCACCAGCACCGCGCCCACCGGCACCTCACCCAGCGCCGCACCTTGTGCGGCCAAGGCCAGGGCCTCGCGCATAAAGTGCGCGTCCTGGCTGCGGTCGATGATCTGCGCTTTTCTCATGGGTTACTCGACGAGGATAGAGGCCATCAGGCCGGTTTCCATATGGTCGATCACATGGCAGTGGAACATCCAAACCCCTGGGTTATCCGCCACCAACGCCACCCGCGCGTTCTCGTTTTTGCCTAACAGATACGTGTCGGTGAAATACGGGATGATTTTCTTGCGATCCGAACTCAGCACTTTAAAGCTCATGCCGTGCAGGTGAATCGGGTGTTGGTACTGGGCCATATTGCGGAATTCAAGGATATAGGTCTTGCCCAACTTCATCGTCGCAATGGGTCGGTCAGCGCAGGTTTTATCGTTGATGTCCCAGGCCTTACCGTTGATTTGCCAGAACGCTGGCGCGCGCCCATTGGTGGTTACCGATACCGCACCGACCCACTCAAACTTAAAGTCGAGGGTTTCGGCATTAGCCAGGTCCGGCTCCGGAATCGGGTTGGCCGCAATCTGTGGCGGCCAGTCGCCGACTGCTGCTTCTTCGCTGGGCACCGAACGGAAAGTCGCCAAACGCACCGGCCCGTTACGCAACGGTAACTCCACGCCAGCTGCCGGCACTTTGATCGCCAAGCACAGGCGCATGCCCGGTCCAATCCAATACTCTTTGCCCAACGGCCGTGGCGCGACGGGGTTGCCATCAATGGCGTAAATCTGCACATCGGCACCGGGCATATTCAGGCGGTAGGTGACGGTGTTATCCAGGTTGAAAATACGCAGCCGCACAATCTGCCCAGCGGGCAAATCCAAGGTCGGTAAATGCTCGGCATTGATCGTCGAATAGCTGCCCGCCGTACCGCCGCGCGCGGCTTCGCGGGGAATGCTGAATGGCGTAAAGGCGCCTTCGGCATCGATATGCCAGGTCTTCAAACTCAGCGAGCGCTCGTGCGTGAAACCCGTCGGCTCACGCTCCTCCACCACCAGCGGGCCGACCAGGCCATGGCCTAATTGCTGGCTGCTTAATACGTGCGGGTGGTACCAGTAATTGCCGGCGTCCGGCGTCTTGAATTGGTAGTCGAAATACTCGCCGGGCAATACCGGCAACTGCGACACATACGGCACCCCATCCATTTCCAACGGCAGGCGGATGCCATGCCAGTGAATGGTGGTGGGCTCGCTGAGCTTATTGATAAAGCGCACCCGCAACCACTCGCCTTGGCGGCTGCGCAGCTCAATACCCGGCGCCGTGCCGTTATAGGCCCAGGCTGGGGTTTTATGACCGGCCACCAACTCCAAATCCATGGGTGCGGCGATCAACTCGTAATCATGGGTGGTGCTACCCAACGGCCGTCCAAGCCAATAACGAACTCCACCGGCACCAAGGCCCACTGCGGTTAAACCGAGCAGGCCACCGAGAATTTGTCGACGTGTAAAAGACATGGGAACAGACACCTCTAGATAGGAGACTTTCTAGAACAACACGCTGAGCCCATCAGGCTGAATTAGAGGATTAGCCGGTCTCTGATGGACTGGCTTTTTAAGACTCCCCTCTCCCGTTTACGGGAGAGGGGCTGGGGGAGAGGGTTGGCCCAGGCACAAAACCTAAAATCCAAGAGCCCCTCTCCCCAACCCTCTCCCGCAAGCGGGAGAGGGGGCAAAAGCGGACTGCGTTATTCCCACTCAATCGTCGCTGGCGGCTTGCTCGACACGTCGTAGGTGACGCGCGAGATGCCTTCGATCTCGTTGATGATCCGGCCACTAACGGTTTCGAGCAGTTCGTAAGGCAAGTGCGCCCAACGAGCCGTCATAAAGTCGATAGTTTCCACCGCACGCAGGGCCACAACCCAGGCGTAACGACGGCCGTCACCGACCACGCCCACCGATTTCACCGGCTGGAATACGACGAACGCCTGGCTGACTTTGTGGTACCAGTCGGCCTTGCGCAGTTCTTCGATAAAGATATGGTCAGCGCGACGCAGCAGGTCGGCGTATTCCTTTTTCACTTCACCAAGAATGCGCACGCCCAGGCCTGGACCGGGGAACGGGTGGCGGTAGACCATGTCGTACGGCAGGCCGAGTTCCAGGCCCAAGCGACGCACTTCGTCTTTAAACAGTTCGCGCAGCGGCTCGACCAGTTTCAGGTTCATTTCTTCCGGCAGGCCGCCCACGTTGTGGTGCGACTTGATAACGTGGGCTTTGCCGCTTTTGGCGCCAGCCGATTCGATCACGTCCGGGTAGATGGTGCCCTGGGCGAGGTATTTGATGTTGTCGAGTTTGCAGGACTCGGCATCGAATACGTCGATAAAGGTGCGGCCGATGATTTTGCGTTTTTTCTCCGGGTCGGCTTCGCCGGCCAGGTTGCTGAGGAACTGCTCTTCGGCATTGGCGCGAATCACTTTGACGCCCATGTTTTCAGCAAACATGGCCATCACTTGCTCGCCTTCGTGCAGGCGCAGCAGGCCGTTGTCGACAAATACGCAGGTCAGTTGGTCGCCGATGGCTTTGTGCAACAGGGCGGCCACTACCGAAGAGTCAACGCCGCCGGACAGACCAAGCAGCACGTTGTCAGTGCCTACCTGAGCGCGCACTTGAGCGATGGCGTCTTCGGCGATTTTCGACGGCGTCCACAGGGCTTCACACTCGCAGATGTCGAGGATAAAGCGCGAGAGAATGCGCCCGCCTTGCTTGGTGTGGGTCACTTCCGGGTGGAACTGCACGCCGTAGTAGCGGCGCTCGTCGCTGAACATGCCGGCAATCGGGCAGCTCGGGGTGCTGGCCAGAATGTGGAAGTCGGCCGGCATTTTGGTGACCTTGTCACCGTGGCTCATCCACACGTCGAGGCCGAACAGGCCGTCGGCGTCGATATGGTCTTCGATACCGTCGAGCAGGCGGCTTTTGCCGACCACATCAACACGGGCATACCCGAACTCACGCAGCTCGGAGCCTTCAACCTTGCCGCCCAGTTGCTCGGCCATGGTTTGCATGCCGTAGCAGATACCGAAAACCGGCACGCCCAGATCAAACACCGCCTGCGGGCAACGCGGGCTGTTGGCTTCGTGGACCGACTCAGGGCCGCCAGCGAGGATGACGCCTTTGGGGGCGAATTCACGGATCGCTTCTTCGTCCATGTCGAACGGGTGCAGTTCGCAGTACACACCGATCTCGCGCACGCGGCGGGCGATCAACTGGGTGTATTGGGAGCCGAAGTCGAGGATCAGGATGCGGTGGGCGTGGATATCTTGGGCCATGGCCGTCTCTCGTAGCGAAGTTCACAAATGACACGGGGCTGCTTGTCGCAACCCCGTGGCTCTAACTCATGTCACAAACCGCCGTGTCGATGTTTAACCGACGCGGTAGTTCGGTGCCTCTTTAGTGATCTGCACGTCATGCACGTGAGATTCCGCCATACCGGCACCGGTGATGCGCACAAACTCAGGCTCGGTACGCATCTGTTCGATGGTGCCGCAGCCGGTGTAGCCCATAGAGGCGCGCAGGCCGCCCATCAGTTGATGGATGATTGCAGCCAATGGACCTTTGTACGGCACGCGGCCTTCAATACCTTCCGGCACCAGCTTCTCGGCACCTGCGGAGGAGTCCTGGAAGTAGCGGTCGGAGGAACCTTGGGTTTGCGCCATGGCGCCCAGCGAACCCATACCGCGGTAAGCCTTGTAGGAGCGGCCCTGGAACAGCTCGACTTCGCCCGGGGCTTCTTCAGTACCGGCAAACATCGAACCCATCATTACGCAGGAAGCACCGGCAACGATGGCCTTGGACAGGTCACCGGAGAAGCGGATACCGCCGTCAGCAATCAACGGCACGCCGGTGCCTTCAAGGGCAGCAGCGACGTTGGAAACTGCAGAAATTTGCGGCACGCCAACACCAGCAACAATACGCGTGGTGCAGATCGAGCCTGGGCCGATACCGACTTTCACCGCATCAGCGCCGGCTTCGGCCAGGGCTTTAGCAGCAGCGCCAGTGGCGATGTTGCCGCCGATGACCTGCACGTGCGGGAAGTTCTGTTTAACCCAACGGACGCGGTCGATCACGCCTTTGGAGTGACCGTGGGCGGTGTCGACCACCACCACGTCAACGCCGGCAGCAACCAAGGCGGTTACGCGGTCGCCGGTATCAGCGCCAGTACCTACGGCTGCGCCAACGCGCAGACGACCTTGGTCATCCTTGCTGGCGAAGGGGTAAGCCTTGGCTTTTTCGATGTCGTTAACGGTCATCATGCCTTTGAGGTTGAAGGCGTCGTCGACGATCAGCACGCGCTCGATGCGGTGCTTGTGCAGCAGCTCGCGCGCTTCCTGCTTGTCGGCGCCTTCACGCACGGTGACCAAACGCTCTTTAGGCGTCATCACATCGCGGACTTTGGCATCCAGACGGCTTTCGAAACGCACATCACGGGAGGTGACGATGCCGACCAGCTCGCCATCGTGCAGCACCGGTACGCCGGAGATGTTGTTCTGACGGGTCAGATCGAACAGATCACGCACCGTGGCGTCGGCTTCAATGGTGATCGGATCTTTCACCACACCCGACTCGAAGCGCTTCACTTTGCGCACTTCGGCAGCCTGCTGCTCGATGGTCATGTTCTTGTGGATGATGCCGATGCCGCCTTCCTGGGCCATGGCAATGGCGAGACGGGACTCGGTCACGGTATCCATCGCTGCAGAAATCAGCGGGATGTTCAGTTCAATACCACGGGTCAGTCGAGTTTTAAGGCTGACGTCTTTAGGCAGAACTTCGGAATAACCTGGAATTAGAAGGACGTCGTCGAAGGTTAGAGCTTCTTGACTGATACGCAGCATGGCGGGGGCTCCCGGACGGGAAAATGGAAGCGCGCCATTATACCCACGCGGGTACTTCGGCTCAATGCAAAAGGTGAATTAGATAAAGACGGGTTTTCCGTTGCCTTTGTAAGGTTTTCCGCAGAGCGAATACCCCTTGGTGCGCGCAGCACACCCTACGGGGAGCCGCGGGTGCTCTTGTAG
>NZ_JBBNAH010000600.1:0-3408 GCF_037994325.1 Pseudomonas sp. | reverse complement strand
TCAGCAAACGCAGCAACGAAGAACAACACCAACCACAACGCAAACATCAAACGCTGGTGCGCACGCCTTACGCAGTTAGTCCGCGCCAATCTATTCGACGCTCATCAACCACTCATTACCCTCATTGGCCTGCGGATTAACCACCACCGTACAGGTCATCCCCGCCGCCAACAGCAACCCCTCAGGCACACGATCAATGCTGATCCGCACCGGCACCCGCTGCGCCAACCGCACCCAGTTAAACGTCGGGTTCACATCCGCCGTCAGCTCATGGCTCTGTGGGTTATCGCGGTCATAAATCCCCCGCGCAACACTGTGCACATGTCCCTGTAGAAGCGCGCCACTCATAATGCGCATCTGCACCGGATCACCAACCTTTATCAGCGGCAAGCGCGTCTCTTCAAAGTAGCCGTTGATATAAAACGAATGGCTGTCGACCAACGCCATGGTCGCCTGCCCACGCTGGGCAAAGTCGCCGCGGTAGACGTTGAGGTTGGTGATATAGCCATCCACCGGCGCGCGCACGTCGCTGCGTTGCAGATCCAGTCGCGCTGCCGCCAAGCGCGCCTGCGCCTGTTGATAGTCGGCCAGCGCGGCGGCTGCCAGGTGGCTGGCATCGTCACGACTTTCCCGCGATACCACCTGCTCATCCAGATCGGCGCGGCGCTCGGCGTTGCTCTTGCGCTGCTTCAGCAAGGCCTTGCGCGCCGCCACGTCGGCTTCGGCCTGCTGCACCGCCAGTTGGAAATGCTCAGGGTCGATACGCAGCAGCAAGTCGCCTTTTTTAACCGCTTGGTTGTCCGCCACCGCCACGTCCACCACCAGCCCACCGACGTCGGCGGCAATGTTGATGATATCGGCCCGCACGCGCCCATCCCGGGTCCAGGGCGCGTCCATGTAATGGCTCCACAGGGTACGCAACACAAACAGCGCCACGGTCACTACCAGCAGGCTGACAAACACGCTGATGATCTTTTTCACGGACATGCGAGGGTCTCGATTCAACGGTAAATGCACAGCGCCAACGCGCCGTACAAGCAGATAAACAGGCTGACCCGCAGCAACGTCGGGTGCCAGGCGTAGCGATAGCAACCCAGCCAGGCCAGCAGGCGATCCAGGCCCCAGCCGAGCACGACGCAGAGCAGAAACAACAGGGTCAGGCTGGGCATATACACGCCCAGCACGTGCACTTCACGGGGCATGTTCAGCTCCGGCAACAGGCGCCAGCGGTGATTCGGGGTCGAGCAAGGCACTGCGGATAAAGTGCAGGTAGCTCATTACCCGCCGCAACGGCGAGGTGTCGAACTGCGGCGCGCGCGGTTCCGCGGTGGCGCGTACGGCGGCGATGGCCAGCTCGACAGCCTGCAGGGCACGCTGGCGATAATCTTCCTGCGGGCGCACAAACAAACGAATCAACGCTCGGCCCATTACGCGAATGGCCTGGCGCCAGGGTGTGTCCTCGCCGTAGCAGGCCAGCGCCGGCAATGCTTCCTGCTCCTGACGCAACTCGATCACGGCATGGCCGATTTCCTGCACCAGAAACATCCAACGCAGTAATTGCCGTTGTACGTCCGGGCGGCCGTTGGAAAAACCGTGGGCTTGGTTCAGCAAGTCGCGGGTGCCACTTTCAAAACCGGCGACCAAGCCCCTGAGCTTGCCGCTCACGGCGAACACCACGCGCATGCGCAGATCATGTTCCAGACGCCGCCATAACCAGGGCCGGTTGGGCGGCAGAATCAAGGCTGTGGCCAGGGTCGCCATGGCCATCGACAGCAAGGCGGCGAGGTATTCGTTGATAAAACCGTAAGGGTTATAAACGGTCAGGTTGGCCGGCAGCGAAAGCATGCAAAACCACACCAACAAACCGGTGCCCACGCCTGCCCATTGCGGCCGCGTAAGCAAGGCCGCGCCAAGCGCAAACACCGGCGCCAACGCGCCGCACAGCAAGGCAAAACCATCCAACCTGGGCAGCACAAAAAACTGCAAGGCAAAGCCCATTACCGCGGCGCCACAGGCGCCCAACAACAACTGCGCGGCCAAGCGCTTGGGATTGGCGCCGGCGGAAACCAGGCCGGTAATCATGCCCGCCGTCATCACCAAGGTGGTGCCGCTCGGCCAGGCGGTGGCCAGCCAGAACGCGCTCAGCGTGAGCAGCAGCAACGCGCCACGCATACCCGCCACTATCGCCGCCATGCCGTTGGCCCGCGGGGTGAATACGCCAGTGAACTGCTCGCGCGCATGGTGATGGTCGAGCAAGGAGGCATGGGTCAGGGCGTAGTTGTGCAGGTCATCGGCAAAGCGGTAAAGCAACTCGGCAGCGGTGTTGAAGTCGAGCATTTGCGCTTCGTTGGGCAGCTGCATATTGAGTTGCAGACGCGCGCGACGAATCTGCTCCATCAACTCCACCTTGCACGCCAGCACGCGCTCGGCCAGTTGCACCGCTTCGCTGTCGCTGCCAAGCCGTGCGCGCAGCGGCGCCAGCACCACAGCCACTTCCGCCAAGCACGGTTGCAAGGCTTCAACCACGTGCTGTTCACCGGCCACCTGCAACCGCCGCAGCAACTGGTAGAGGGCATGAAAGCGGGTGGAGAGCTGCATAAATTCGGTGTTCAAGCGCGCCAGCCGACCGCTGCGCAGGCGCATATGCGGGTCTTCAAATGTGCTGGCATTGCGCAGGTTTTCCAGGCCCACGGCTTCGGCGGCAAAGCGCGCGTTAAGCGCCTCGAAACGTGCCGGCGCCAGCTCACCGGCCAGGCCTTCCCAGGCAAACCCGGCGAAGTCGCGAAAGCGTGCCGCCAGGGTGCTGCGCAATGAGTGGCTGCTGGATTGCGGCAGCAACACGCCGCTCACCACCCCAGTGCAGAGAATGCCCAAACTGATTTCCAGCACGCGCCACAGCGCCGCCATAAACGCCCCTTCCGGATGCAGGGTAGCCGGCAGGCCGATCATGGCGGCGGTGTAACCGGCGAGCACGCAGGCGTAGCCACGAAAGTCGCGGTAGCGCGTGGCGCCGGCCGTGCACAGGCCAATCCACAGCGCCAGGCTGAGCAAAAACAGCACCCGTTCCTGGGCGAACAAGGCGATCAACAGCACCATCATCGCCAGGCCAACAAAGGTGCCAATCAGCCGGTAAAAACTCTTGGCCAGCACCTGGCCGCTTTGCGGCTGCATGATGATAAAAACCGTCACCAGCACCGTACTGGGCTGCGGCAGTTGCAGACGGTAGGCCAGCCATAGGGCGACAAACGCAGTAAGCAATGCCTTGGCGACAAACACCCAAACCACGCCTTCGCTGCGGCCCCAATCGGCCAGGGTGGCGCGCAGCGGTTGTGCCGCTAACGTGCTCATGGGGTTGCCCCGTTTTCATTCAATACCCCGCCACCCAGGGCCACCCACAACTCGGCCTGG
>NZ_JBBNAH010000599.1:0-1213 GCF_037994325.1 Pseudomonas sp. | reverse complement strand
GTCCCCGCCTACGCGGGGACGACGCCAGTGTTTTTGGCGAATACGTAAGCGGGGAACGATAGGTGCGCAGCGTAGGAAAAACCACCGCGGTCAATCGCCCATAAAAAAGGGAGGCCGAAGCCTCCCTTTTTCACATCGGTAATACGCGCTTAGAACAGCACACGGCTACGGATGGTGCCGGTCACGTGCTGGAGTTTTTCCAGTGCGAGGTCCGAGTAGTCGGCATCCACGTCGATCACCACATAACCGACCTTGGCGTTGGTTTGCAGGAATTGACCGGAGATGTTGATGCCGTTGTCGGCGAACACCTTGTTGATTTCGCTCATCACACCCGGAATGTTCTCGTGGATGTGCAGCAAACGGTGCTTGCCTGGGTGCGCCGGCAGGGCCACTTCAGGGAAGTTGACCGAGGACACCGAGGTACCGTTGTCGCTGTACTTCACCAGCTTCTCCGCTACTTCCAGACCAATGTTGGCCTGTGCTTCGGCAGTCGAACCGCCGATGTGCGGGGTGAGGATGACGCGGTCCAGGCCACGCAGCGGGCTTTCGAACTCTTCGTCGTTGGACTTGGGCTCGACCGGGAACACGTCAATGGCGGCGCCAATCAGGTGCTCGTCTTTGATCGCGTTGGCCAGGTGGTCCAGCTCAACCACGGTGCCGCGTGCAGCGTTGATCAAGATGCCGCCCTTTTTCATCGCGCGGATTTCTTTCTCGCCGATCATCCACTGGGTGGATGGCAGCTCCGGCACGTGCAGGGAAACGATATCGGCCATGCCCAACAGGTCGTGGAGCTTGGCGACTTGAGTGGCGTTGCCCAGCGGCAGCTTGGTTACGGTGTCGTAGAAAAACACCTGCATGCCCAAGGCTTCAGCCAGCACGGAAAGCTGCGTACCAATCGAGCCGTAGCCGACGATGCCGAGCTTTTTGCCGCGAATTTCAAACGAGTTGGCGGCCGACTTGATCCAGCCACCACGGTGGCAGGAGGCGTTCTTCTCGGGAATGCCGCGCAGCAGCAGAATGGCCTGGGCCAGTACCAGCTCAGCAACCGAACGGGTGTTGGAGTACGGCGCGTTGAACACGGCAATACCGCGTTCGCGGGCGGCGTCCAAATCCACTTGGTTGGTGCCGATGCAGAAGCAGCCGACAGCGATCAGCTTCTTGGCGTGGTCGAACACCGAATCGGTGACCTGGGTGCGTGAACGGATGCCGAGGA
>NZ_JBBNAH010000598.1:0-4141 GCF_037994325.1 Pseudomonas sp. | reverse complement strand
AAGACCGATGGAGTTTTGGCTGCCAGATGGAGATTTTTCTTTTGTAGGACTGTTCCTGAAAAGACTATTTTCCGAACACTGTAGGAAGGGTGCCTGTGGTTATCTAATGGGTTTGTCACCGCTGTGCAGGGCCTTGCACGGTGTGTACACCAAGCGCGGAGTGCCCGCCTGGTTGAACAACGCCCATAAAAAAGCCCCGCATTGGGCGGGGCTCCTCTGCAACGGTAAGGCTTAGCTGCCTTTTACAGCTTTGCCGTCCACGCTGCCGTCTTTGAGCATGATCTGGTATTCCTTGCCGTCTTTCTCTACCTGGTACAGACGCACCAGCAGGTAGTTCCAGTCTTTGGCAAACCACAGCACGGTTTTGCGGCTGCTTTGCGTGGGGTCGCGCACCCGTTCTACCTTGATGGCATCGACGCTACCGGCCATGGTTTCGACCTTTTCTTCGCCCAGTACGCGAAAGTCGTAGGTTTCGATATCGCCGCCATCCACCACTTGGTAGCTCATGGTTTTTTTGCCGGCGGCTACGTCGCTTTGCAGCACCACTTGGTATGTGGATTTGTCTTGCACGCCACGGTTAAGCGGTAGGGTCACCTGATCGCCACGGTCGCTGCCGATGACTTTCTTCGCGTCCCAGTCAAAATCCAGTTCAACCGATTTGCCTTTGCCCAGGCCGCTGCGTTCGTAGCGGTAGGTTTGCGGCAAAAAGCTGCTGCCATCGATACGGAAGGTACTTTCTTCGGTGAGGCTGGCCACCAACATGGAGGCTTTGAAGTTGAGCAGCCAACGGCCGTCAGCTTGCTTTTGCAGACTGCGCTCGGCAGTACCGCTTACGGGGAGCTGTTTCCAGTCTGCCGTGTAGCTGGCAGCAAAGGGTTTCAGTTCCAGGGCCTGCGCCGGCAGGGTTAACACGGCGAGGACGAACAGCAAGGCGCGACGCATAAAGTCTCCTAGGTTCGGATCAGGTGGCCAGTGGCCGGTAACAACTGCTCTTTCAGCATTGCCCCCTCGTTGCCAAGACGCAAGTCGCCAGTGGCGAACCAACGGACAGCAAGTGGGTAAATCTGGTGTTCTTGGGCATGCACGCGGTTGGCCAGGCTTTGCGCCGAGTCATCAGCGCGCACCGGCACGACAGCTTGTACGACCAGAGGCCCTCCATCGAGTTCCTCCGTTACAAAGTGCACGCTGCAGCCGTGTTCCGCATCGCCAGCGTCCAGCGCCCGCTGATGGGTGTGCAGGCCTTTGTACTTGGGCAGCAACGACGGATGGATATTGAGCAGCCGGCCTTCGTAGTGACGCACAAAGGCGCCGCTAAGAATGCGCATAAAACCGGCCAGCAGCACCAGCTGCGGTTGGCAGCTGTCGATCAGCGCCATTAGCGCGGTGTCGAAGCTTTCACGGTCTGGATAGGTTTTGTGATCGAGCACATGGGTGGCGATGCCTGCAGCTTTGGCCCGTTCCAGGCCAAAGGCATCGCTGCGGTTAGAGATCACGGCGCTGATGCGCGCCGGGCTCTCACCGCGTTGAATATCGTCGATCAAAGCCTGCAGGTTGCTGCCCGAACCGGACAGCAATACCACCACGTTGCAGGGCGAGGCGTCAGGCATCAGTGGGTTTTCAGGTTATTCAACACAACGCGTTCGGCATCAGCGGCACCGGCGTTGATCTGGCCGATCACCCATGGCTGCTCGCCGCTAGCGCGCAGGTTGGCCAGGGCGCTTTCCACGTGCTCTTGCGCCACGCAGATAACCATGCCCACGCCGCAGTTCAGCACGCGGTGCATTTCAGTTTCGTTGACGTTGCCTTGCTCTTGCAGCCAATCGAACACCGCTGGGCGTTTCCAGCTGGCCACATCGACCACTGCTTGCGCGCCGTCTGGCAGTACCCGTGGAATGTTGTCGAGTAGACCGCCGCCAGTGATATGCGCCATCGCTTTAACCGCGCCGGTGTCTTTGATCAGCTTGAGCAGCGGTTTTACGTAAATGCGGGTTGGCGCCATCAGCAGTTCAGTCAGGGCTTTGCCTTCAAGTTGCACGCTGGTGATGTCGGCGCCGGAGACTTCGATGATCTTGCGGATCAGCGAGTAGCCGTTGGAGTGTGGGCCGGAGGAGGGCAGGGCGATGAGGGCGTCGCCGGTTTGCACCTTGGAGCCGTCAATGATTTCAGCCTTTTCCACTACACCCACGCAGAAACCGGCTAGGTCGTAATCTTCGCCTTCGTACATGCCCGGCATCTCGGCCGTCTCACCGCCAACCAGTGAGCAACCAGCCAGTTCGCAGCCAGCGCCAATACCAGTCACCACGGTAGCGGCAACGTCAACGTTGAGCTTGCCAGTGGCGTAGTAGTCGAGAAAGAACAACGGCTCGGCGCCGCACACGACCAGGTCGTTTACGCACATGGCGACCAGGTCTTGGCCGATGCTGTCGTGTTTGTTCAGGTTCAGCGCCAGGCGCAGCTTGGTGCCGACGCCATCGGTGCCGCTGACCAGTACGGGCTGTTTGTAACCGGCAGGGATCTCGCAGAGGGCGCCGAAGCCGCCCAGGCCGCCCATTACTTCCGGACGCGCCGTGCGCTTGGCCACGCTTTTAATGCGCTCGACCAGGGCTTCACCTGCATCGATATCGACACCGGCGTCCTTGTAGCTAATGGAGGGTTGCTTGCTCATAGATCCAGGCCTTTATGAAAGGGATGTTCGGGGAGCGACCGGGTGGTGTGGCTGCGGTGAGCCTGGCCGGTCTGCGAAGGCGCGCGATTTTATCAGGCTTGCCCGCAGGCGGCCATCCGCGCAGCCAGACGGGCGGGAAAAAACGCCATTTTCTTTATTTCGGCGTCGGCCCGCGCCGGCTGACATGGGCGGGTTAAAGACGAAAACGGTCCACCGACAACGACAGTTTGCCTGCCAGCCCGGAGAGCTCGTCGGTGGTATCAGCGGTTTTGCCGATTACCTGGCTATTGCTCACTGACATGCTGGCGATGGTTTCCACCTGGTGAGCGATCTCGTTACTGGCCAGACTTTGCTCGCCAATGGTGCGGGTGATGTCGTTAACCAACTGCGTGGTACTTAATGTCGCGTCGAGGATTTCGCGGATTGCCCGCTCCACATCAGCCGTTACCGCCATACCTTTATCCACCTGGGCGACGCCGGCCTCCATGCTGGTGGCGGCATCGCGGGTGCTGGTTTGAATACGTTGCACCATGGCGGCAATTTCCTGGGTCGAGGCGCTGGTGCGCCCGGCCAGGCTGCGCACTTCATCGGCCACCACGGCGAAGCCGCGGCCTTGCTCGCCAGCGCGGGCGGCTTCAATCGCGGCATTAAGGGCCAAGAGGTTGGTCTGGTCGGCGATGCCTTTGATCACTTGGATAATGCTGAAAATCTGCTCGGACTCTTGGTCCAGCGTGCGAATCACCTGCGCCGATTGCTGCACTGAGCGGGCGATGCCGTCCATATCCTGCACCACCTGATGAATCACTTTGCCGCCGTCCTTGGCCAGACGCTCGGCCTGGTTGGCCATGTCCAGCGCTTGCCCAGCGTGACGGGTGATTTCCTCGATGCTGGCCGTCATTTCACTGGCCGCCGCTGCCATGGTATTGGCCGCTTCACTTTGTTGTGAGCTGCTGTTGGCCACCTGGTGACAACCGGCGCTGAGCTGCTGGGTCAGGCTATTAACGCTGTCGGCATTGCCGCGTACCACGCCGATCATGCCGCGTAGATCGCGCTGCATGGTCGCCAGGCTACGGATCAGGGCGCTGGCTTCATCCTGTTGGGTCGGCTGCTCGATGCTGCGCCCGAGATCGCCGCTGGCAATGCTGCTGGCGATTTCGCTGGCCGTCAGTAGCGCGCGCATGATGCCCTGGATAATCCACGCGCCTTGCACCACCAGCAGCAACAGGCTGGCGGCGAGCACCACGGCGAGGGTGATATTGGCGGTGTTGATGGCGCTTTCGGTGTCTTGGCTGGTTTGCCCGGTGTTGCTTTCAATCAGCTCACTGAGGCTGGCCATTTCCCCTTCCAACTGGGTAAAGGCGCTATTGAAGGTGGGTAATTGCTGTTGCGCAGCGTCCGGGTTGCTCAAGGCTTGGGCGACGATGCTTTCGGCGGCGGTAATGTAGGAATCCAGGCTTGGCTTGACCTTATTTAGGC
>NZ_JBBNAH010000597.1:0-1517 GCF_037994325.1 Pseudomonas sp. | reverse complement strand
GTCCCCGCCTACGCGGGGACGACGGGGTTTTATCTGCCACCACCGTCATCCCCGCGCAGGCGGGGACCCAGGTGCGCTGAACCCTCAGGCAATCACATCAAAGCCCAACCACGGCCTGCTGATTAGCACTGGCAAAATCCAACGCCGTCCCGCCATTGGCCGAGGCAAATTTCTGCGCCTGGTCTTTAAGCAGGAAGGCATTCAACTCGCCCTTGTCGTTGCGTACAAACCAGGCTTGGCTGGCCAGCAGTTTGTTGCCGGTGTCGGCGGCCTGGGCGTAGATAGCGCGGATGTCTTTGCCGTCTTTTTCCAGGTTGGCCAGGGCTTTCAGGGCTTCTTCCGGCGAGCTGTAGTGGCGAACTTTTTCTTCGCCACGTACCCAGATTTGCGCCAGGCGTTTGAAGTCGGTGATGGGTTTGCCGGTGATGGCGTCATTGGCGTTCAGCGGCGAAGCGGCGTAGTTGCCCAGAGCTTTGTTGTAGTCCAGACCAGCCTGTTTAAAGGCAGCGCGGATGTACTGGTCGTCCACAAATTGGTCCACGTCCAAGCCCTTGTCGGTCTTTTTCAGCAGCTTGAGGGTGTCGATGGCGGTGGCCACGGCTTTGCGGTATTCCGGCTTCCAGGTCAGGTCGCGGGTTTGCAGGCCAAGCGGGCCGTGGAACAGGTAATTCACCTCGGCCTCTACGCCGGTGACCTTCTCAATCAGCTCGCTGTATTTCTCCGGCTCAGCGGCAATCAGCTGGTCCGCTTCAATGCTGGCGCGCAGGTAGGCGGTGACGATTTCCGGGTACTTTTTCGCGTAGTCGCCAGCCACCAGCGCACCGTGGAAGGTGGGCGTGGCAGCTTGTGAGCCGTCGTAAATCTTGCGGGCGAAACCACGGTTGGGGAACAACTCGGCGAAGGGCACAAAGTCGGCGTGGGCGTCGATGCGGTTACTGCGCAGGGCCGAGCCGGCGATTTCCGGGGCCTGGGCGATGATCTTCACGTCCTTCTCCGGGTCCCAACCCTGTGCGGCCACGGCGCGCAGCAGCATGCCATGGGCGGTGGAGGCAAACGGCACGGAGATGGTTTTGCCCTTCAAGTCGGCCAGCGACTGCACTGATGAGGACGCCGGCACCACGATGCCGTTGCCGCTACCGGCGGTGCTGCCGGACAGCACACTGATAAACAGGCTTTGCTTACCGGCATCGCGGAACGCCACGCCGTTAAACGAGCCGGGGAAGTCGGCCATGGCGCCAAAATCCAATTTGCCCGCCACCATCTCGTTAGTCAGCGGCGCGCCGCTGGTGAAGTTCTTCCACTCCACTTCGTATTTGGCGTCTTTGTACTTGCCGTCGTGGGGCAGGTACTTGTCGAGCAGCCCCAACTCACGAATCAACAAGCCGCCGGTGGCACAGTTGATGGTGGTGTCTTGGGTGCCGATGGCGATGCGGATCGTCTCGGCACTGGCCTGGGTAGAAATCAAGCCGATGGCCAACGCGAGGCCGGCGAGTTTTAGCAAATGCATGGGTGGTTCC
>NZ_JBBNAH010000596.1:0-2064 GCF_037994325.1 Pseudomonas sp. | reverse complement strand
GCTCAAGCCCAGTTCCAGCAAGATCAACCGGCCCATTTCCAGGCTGGAGTGGAAGGTTTCCCGCACCGCCGTGGCTTCGAGGTCCATCAAATGGTGCACGTGTTGGCGGTTGCGGGCGCGGGCGATGACTTTCAGGTGCGGGTAGAGCTTGCGCACCAGGCGCGCGGTTTCGATATTGGTTTCCGGGTTGTCGGTGGCAACGATAAACAGCTCGGCTTTGTCGACGTTGGCGGCGCGCAGAATTTCCGGGCGCAATGGGTCGCCGTAGAAAATCGACATACTGCCCAACTTGCGCTGCTGCTCGATGCTTTCTACCGAGGTATCCAGCGCTACAAACGGCACCCGTTGAGCGCGCAGTACACGGGCAACGATCTGCCCCATACGGCCCATCCCGGCGATCACTACCCGCGGCGCGCTGCTGTCGATTTGCGTGTACTCCTCCGGCGGTTCCTTCTCGCTTACCGGCAACGGCTTGCACAGGGCGCCAACCACTAGCAGCAGCAGAGGCGTCAGCGCCATCGACAAGGTGATGGAGAGCACCACCAGGCTGAGTAGGTGACTGCTAAACAGGCCATTTTTGTGCGCCATGTTAAACACCACAAAGGCGAACTCACCGCCAGCGGCCAGCACCACGCCCAGGGCCATGGCGCCGCGCCGATCCAGGTCACCCAAAGTGCGCCCAAGGGCATACAGCAGCGGCAGCTTGGCGCTTATCAGCAACAGGGTGAAACCAAGCACCACCAGCGGTTCACGCGCCAGCAAGGCGAAGTCGGCGGTCATGCCCACGCTCATAAAAAATAGACCGAGCAGCAAGCCTTTAAACGGTTCGATCTGCGCTTCCAGCTCATGGCGGTATTCGGAATCGGCCAAGATCAGCCCAGCCAGAAAAGCGCCCAAGGCCATGGAAATACCGGCCAGTTCCATCAGCCAGGCGGTGCCCAACACCACCAACAACGCGGTGGCGGTGGAGACTTCGCGCAGGTTGGTTTTCGCCACCACGCGAAACACTGGGCGCAATAGATAACGCCCGCCGATTACAACAATGGCGATGCTGGTGACAATTTTCGCCAGTTGGTTGACTTCATCACCGGGGGTGCCCTGGTGGGCGCTGCCCAACAAGGGAATCAGGGCAATCAGCGGGATGGCGGCGATGTCTTGGAACAGCAGAATGGCAAAGGCCAGGCGGCCATGGGGTTTGTTCAGCTCCTTGCGCTCGGCGAGGATTTGCAGGCCAAAGGCGGTAGACGACAGCGCCAAGCCAAGGCCTAGCACCACCGCGCTATTCCAGGCCTGGTGGAACAGCGTATAGGCAATGGTGCCGATCACCAGAGCGGTCAACAGCACCTGCGCCAGGCCGACACCAAACACCGACTTGCGCATCACCCACAGCCGGCGTGGCGACAACTCAAGGCCGATGATAAACAGCAAAAGCACCACGCCCAGCTCGGAAATTTGCCCGACGCTTTCGGGGTCGCCAATCAAGCCCAGTACTGAGGGACCGATCAACACACCGGCGAGCAGATAACCCAACACCGCACCCAATTGCAGGCGTTTGGCCAAAGGCACCACCAGCACAGCGGCAAGCAGGAACACCACCCCTGACTGCAGAAAACTATCGCCGTGCTCCATCCTCAACCTCCCTTAACTAAATAGGCCGGGGATTATCGGTAAAAACGCCGGTGGGTGCACGGAGGGATGTCAACGGATTAGCCCCACACCCCGTCGTCCCCGCAAAGGCGGCGGTCCGACGATTCGGACCCAGACTCGTGCAGGAGGACACCTTTGGCCAATCCATCTCCATACTTGGATTCCCGCCTACGCGGGGAACGACGAGGTGAAGCAGATGTTTTCTGTGGGCATAAAAAAACCCGGCCGAGGCCGGGTTTTTCCAGAGCCAGGCTAATTACTTAGCTTGGGCTTCCACTTCAGCTTCTACGCGACGGTTAACAGCGCGGCCAGCTTCGGTAGCGTTATCGGCAACCGGCTTGGACTCGCCGTAGCCAACCGCGTTAACACGCTCGCCACCTACACCGTACTGGTTAACCAGCACTTCACGAACGGCGT
>NZ_JBBNAH010000595.1:0-3765 GCF_037994325.1 Pseudomonas sp. | reverse complement strand
TCATCATGAACCAGACCGAAGAAGCCCTGGCGATCCTCCACGACCTGAAAAAACTCGGCGTTCTGCTGGCCATCGATGACTTCGGCACCGGCTACTCCTCCCTCAGCTACCTCAAACGCCTGCCACTCGACACCCTGAAAATCGACCAATCCTTCGTCCGCGGCCTCCCCGAAGACCCCCACGACGCCGCCATCACCCGCGCCATCATCGCCCTGGGCCGCAGCATGCAGCTGACCATCATCGCCGAAGGCGTCGAAACCTTAGAACAGGAACGGTTCCTCATCATCGAGGGCTGCGAACAAACCCAAGGCTTCCTCCTCAGCCGTGCGGTAACCCCCGACAAATTTGCAGGCAATTTCCTAAGCCCACGCCACGCAATTGGCACACAGCAAACCGCACCGGTATAATCCGCCGCACTTCTGAGGGCCTATAGCTCAGTTGGTTAGAGCAGAGGACTCATAATCCTTTGGTCCACGGTTCAAGTCCGTGTGGGCCCACCAAATAAAAAGCCGCGCAAATGCGCGGCTTTTTCTTGTCTGCACTATGCGTTTTTCGCCGACGCTGTCTGTGTGGGCCGAATACCGGAGCCACACCTACAGCGGCAGCGCTGCTTAGAATTCCCCTCCCAAAGCGCATTATTCGTGCGGCACCACTTATGCAGGCGCAGAGCGCTTAAGCGGCGGCAACCGCCAGCCACAAAAAAGATCAGCGCAAGGACTGGTCTTAGTTATGGGACGCCAACCAACCCATTGGTTTTGCCGCCGTGGAACACCGCCTCAAACATCGGCCTCAGCAGTTTATTGCCCGACTCACTCAGGTGGTCATCATCAAAGTAAATGGGCTGGCCATTACGTGTGCCGGAGCATTTTTCGCCGTCGCACAGCAGGGGCAGCGGGTCGAGAATCCGCGCGCCGCATTGTTCTTTGGCTTTGTCTTGCATGGCCAAAACAAAGGCGTGTCGGCGGCGGTAGTCAGAGAGCGAGACAGCGATTGGCCGCTCCTTTCCCCACATCAAGCCCCTGGCGACGGTGCCGGGTACGTTGAGGCCCATTTCGGCAATCGGCCTTACCAGGTAAAGCGGGTGGTGTTTGGCGATTTGGCAGGCGGTGGCGAGGTAGTCTTTTTCCACGTCGGCCAGGTACTCGGGGGTAAAGCTGTCGTAGTGCTGGCCAAACAAAAACGCCGGGCGTTTGAGGACCGGGTCGGCTTCGCCGGGCACGCCGCCAAAGAGGTTACCCGTGGTGCGGGTAAGCAGCACCACCGGCACACCGGGGTACTCGTTTTCCAGGCTTTGGCGGGCACTGCGGTTGAGCTTTTTGCAGTCTTCTTTGGTGGCATCAAATGTCTTGGAATAACTGATGTAGCAGCCTGAAGAGGCGCGCAGCAGCACGCCTTGGTCGGCATGCGGCAACGCGGCAGCCAAGCCGGTAACCAGCGCAGCGGCGTGGCTATCGCCGAGCATAATGGCGGCAATGTTCGGGCCGCCGTATACGCAACTGGCGTCGGCTTTTTCGCAGGTGGAACGACGTTTGTCGTAGTTTTGTTTTTCTGCGGCGACCACTGCTACCGCTTCGGGTACACGTTGGGGATAGCCGTCGTGCATGCGGATCAAGCGGGCCGGCAGTATGCAGACAAGCACCGCTACCACGATAAGCGCCGTGGCGTAGCGCGGTTGCAAGCGGGCGACACGGCGGCGGGCCAACACTTCCACCCAGCGATACGACTGATCGCCCAGCAGCAGCGTTAGCAGCAAACCTCCGACGACCCACAGCGGGTCAGTGAGTTTCTGCACATAAACCAATGCCACCACCAGCGGCCAATGCCAAAGGTAGATGGAGTAGGAGCGCTCCCCCAGCCATTGGGCGACACGCGAACCGGTAAACCACGACGTTTGATTGGCGGCCAGCAGCACCAGCGCAGTGCCCAGCACCGGAACCAGCGCACGCCAACCTGGCCACTGGCTCTGTGCATCCAGCAACAAACCGGCGCCGATAATCAGGGCAAAGCCTGCGCACTCCAGCGCTGTGCGCCCGCGTGTCGCAACGCGCACATAGGGCGCGGCGAGATACACCAAACCGCCCGCGAGCAGTTCCCAAGCACGTGTGGGCAAACCGTAAAACGCAGCAGCGGCGTTACTGGTGGTTTGCACGATGCACACGCCAAGCGAGGCGACTAGCAGCAGGCTCAGGGCAATCGCGACATTTCTACGGCCGGGCAGGAATTTCCACAGAGCCATCAGCAACAACGGTTGTAGCACATAGAACTGCCATTCCACCGACAACGACCAGGTGTGCAGCAACCATTTCTCATGGGAGGCCTGGTCGAAATAGCCGGCCTCGCTCAGATACGTCTGGTTGGAAAGGAACAGCAGGCTTTTGTAGGCATGCTTTGCCGCCGTCTCGTATTCATCGGGCAGTAACAGAAACCAGCCGACCGCCAACAGCGCCAGCACCACCACCATCAATGCCGGAAGAATCCGCCGCGCACGCGCCAGGTAGAACGACCAGAGCGAGAAACCTCCCGACTCAAGGCCGCGCACGATGATGGTGGTCATCAGAAAACCGGAGATCACAAAGAACACATCAACGCCGATAAAGCCGCCACCGATACCGTTGATGCCAAAGTGATAAAGCACTACCGCAACAACGGCCCAGGCGCGCAAGCCGTTAATATCGCGGCGAAAACCTTCTGAAGCTTGAGACATCGAAACTATTCCAAAACAACACAGCGGAAACGGCAGAACGCGCTCCAGCGGGAAAACTGAGTAGGGTTGAGGTTAACCAGGCCAGCCCGCCATCGAGAGGTGGGAGGCGGCGCCATTGTAAGGTTTTTCATACAAAAACCACTGCTGCTGTTGTATCCAGGTACTCGCTGCATCGGCGAATTTGGACCAACGGCCCTCCTGCCCTCCTCCTGCGCGCCGATATACCCGGTTCAACACTGCCTGGCCGGCGCAGCAAATTTGAACTTCAGCGCCTGACGGCCAGTCGACCCTATATGAAGGATGAATCTGGAGGTCCGTATGGAGCTTTCCAACATTGCAGCCGCTGTGTCGAATGCGAAAACCGCGCAGACCGCGTCAACCGTATCGATCCTGACCCTGAATAAGGCGTTGGATATCCAGTCCGACAGCGCGCTGGCGCTGATTCAGGCGATTCCGGATATGTCGTCGCTGGGCAGCAATCCGCCGAACCTGGGCAACGCTATTGATGTAATGGTCTGACAGACAAGTGGCTTGTACTGCCCGACGTTGCCTACACTGGGCAGACAACAAGCCGTACATAACCAGACCCCGCAATTTTTGATCTGCCCACATCGGCAGCATGGAGCGAAGATGACTCAGGAACATGCAAAACCAAGCTGGCATCAGCAAGTGGCCGATGATCTGGTCGACCCGGTGATGAAGGACTTGACCTGGCACGGTCGCACTACCGACTGGTTTTTGCAGGATCTGGTGCGTCTGACCAACGAAACCGAGCTGCAGGTGGGCATTACCCTGTCGACACCAGCCGGGGTAATTACCGGCGTATTGATCAGTGTGGAGCAGTACTTCCGCCTCTTTGGTGAGTCGTTTTCCAGCTCCTGGCCACCGGAAGATGCCGATCGTTTGCGCACGCACTACGCCGAATTGGGTAAGTCGCGCTTGCCGACTTCCGACGGCGAAACCCCGCCGCCTGCGCAGTTCCTGCATCTAAAAGACGCCAAGCTAAGCTCGCCAAGTGGGCAGATTCCGGCAACCGAGGGTTTCTTATGGCGCGGCAGTAT
>NZ_JBBNAH010000594.1:0-2933 GCF_037994325.1 Pseudomonas sp. | reverse complement strand
CCCAGTCTCCTTGCGAAAAAAGCAGCCCTAGGGCTGCTTTTTTCGCAAGGAGACTGGGATTAAACCAGTTTTTCCTTGATGCGAGCTGCTTTACCAGACAGGTCACGGAGGTAGTAAAGCTTGGCTTTACGTACGTCACCGCGACGCTTGACGGCCAGGCTGTCAACCAGCGGGCTGTAGGTCTGGAAGGTACGCTCAACGCCAACACCGTTGGAGATTTTACGAACAGTGAAAGCACTGTTCACGCCACGGTTACGCTTGGCAATTACAACGCCTTCGAAGGCTTGCAGACGCGAACGGTCGCCTTCTTTCACTTTAACCTGGACGATTACGGTGTCGCCCGGAGCGAAAGGAGGAATCTCTTTGCTCATCTGCTCGGCTTCAAGGGCCAAGATAATTTTGTTAGTCATGCTGTGCTCCTAAGACAAACCTACTGGCCTGCCATCGATACGTTAACTATCGTCCCGTTGCCGGATGTATTCCGCCAACAGCTTTTTCTCTTCTCCAGAAAGCGAGCGGCTTTCCAGAAGATCAGCGCGTCGTTCACTCGTCCGACCAAGGGACTGTTGCAAACGCCAGCGCCGGATGTGTGCGTGATTGCCACTTAGCAACACGTCGGGAACGCGCTTATCCGCATACACCTCCGGTCGGGTGTAGTGCGGGCAGTCGAGCAAGCCATCCGTAAAGGAGTCTTCCTCGGCCGAATCTGCATGACCCAGCGCACCAGGCAGCAGACGCGTTACCGCATCGATCAGGACCATTGCCGGCAACTCACCACCGGAAAGGACGTAATCTCCAATCGACCACTCTTCATCGACATGCGCTTCTATGAACCGCTCATCAATGCCTTCATATCGCCCGGCAATGAGGATCAAGGTCTCCTCTTTTGCCAGTTCTCGCACGGCTGACTGAGTCAACTGGCGGCCTTGCGGCGACAGGTAAATTACCTTCGCCTGCGCTCCAGCGGCCTGCTTGGCATCAGCCAAGGCGCCCTCCAGAGGCTTTATCTTCATAACCATGCCGGGGCCACCACCGAAAGGGCGATCATCCACCGTCTGGTGGCGATCTTCGGTGTAGCTTCGCGGGTTCCAACAGGTGAGCTGCAACAGCCCCTGTTTCACCGCACGACTGGTAATGCCGTATTCGCTGATGGCAGCAAACATTTCCGGGAACAAACTGATGACTTCAACACGCAGGCTAGCCATATCTCTACTAACCGTTGCTTAGAAGTCCGCATCCCAGTCAACCCGCATTTCGCCAGCTGCCAAGTCGACCGAGAGAACGCAGTGCGCCGTGTACGGCAGCAAACGTTCGCGATCATCCAGGCTACCCGCGCAGGGCTTGACCACCATCACATCGTTAGCGCCAGTTTCCAGCAGGTGGTCGATAGACCCGAGCAGTTGCCCGAGCTGGTCGATTACCTTCAGACCTTTGAGCTGGTACCAGTAGTACTCGCCATCGGTCAGATCTGGGAGCAGGCTGCGGGATACACAAATGTCGAAACCCGCGAGAAGACGTGCTTCCTCACGGTCGTCGAGACCCTTCAGCTTTGCTACGAGGACTTTGTTCTGCGAACGTCCCTGGGCTAACTCAACCTGTCGTACATCACCGTCGCGTTTGAGCGTCCAGCGTTTGTAGTCCAGCAGGTTGTCAATCGGATCGGTAAAGGAGAAGACCTTCACCTCGCCGCGAACACCATGCACCGAAACAATCTTACCGATGACGATCAGGTCATCAGCAGGAGCGGGCGTCGCGTTCATGCGGCTTAGGCTGCTGCCTTAGCGGCATCCTTGAGCAACTGAGCAACGCGCTCAGAAGGCTGTGCACCCTGGCCGAGCCAGTAGGTAGCACGCTCTTGGTCTACGGACAGACGGATTTCAGCGCCCGATGCGATCGGGTTGAAGAAACCAATACGCTCAACGAAACGACCGTCGCGCGCATTGCGGCTGTCGGTCACGGTGAGGTGGTAAAACGGGCGCTTCTTGGAGCCGCCACGGGCAAGACGGATGGTTACCATGTGAACATCGTTCCTGTAGTCGGTGCTGCAAAACTAAAATTACATGCCAGGCACTAGGCCCGAAAGGCCGCATATTCTAAGGATTATCGGGATTTTTGCAAATCTCTTTTTGCCCTGCCCCGATGGCAGACCCCCACAGCTCCCGCACGAGCGAGCTGTGGGGGTATCGAACGCACCGACGGCGTCTGTTGCAGAGCCGCCGGAACGCTAAACGGATTCACATCTTCGGCATGCCGCCACCGCCTGGGAACATACCGCCCATGCCGCGCATCATTTTCGCCATGCCACCTTTAGCGGTGACTTTCTTCATCATTTTCTGCATTTGCTTGTGCTGCTTGATCAAACGCCCGATGTCTTGCACCTGGGTGCCGGAGCCCATGGCGATACGGCGTTTACGCGAGCCGCTGATAACGTCCGGATCGCGACGCTCTTGAGGGGTCATCGAGTTGATGATCGCCTCCATCTGCTTAAATTGCTTTTCAGCGGCGCCTTGAGCGTTGCCCATCTGAGACAGATTCATGCCACCGATATTCGGCAGTTTGTCCATCAGGCCGCCCAGGCCGCCCATGCTTTTCATCTGGATAAGCTGATCGCGGAAGTCTTCAAGATCGAAGCCTTTACCTTTTTTCAGCTTTTTCGCCAGCTTGTCAGCTTTGTCGCGATCGAGGTTCTGCTCGGCCTGTTCGATCAGGCTGAGCACGTCGCCCATGCCGAGAATGCGCGAGGCAATACGGTCGGGGTGGAACGGTTCAAGCGCGTCGCTCTTCTCGCCCATACCGAGGAACTTGATCGGCTTGCCGGTGATCTGGCGTACCGACAGCGCGGCACCGCCACGGGCATCGCCGTCGACCTTGGTCAGCACCACGCCGGTCAGCGGCAGCGCATCACCGAAGGCCTTGGCGGTGTTGGCGGCGTC
>NZ_JBBNAH010000593.1:0-3484 GCF_037994325.1 Pseudomonas sp. | reverse complement strand
GCCAATGGCGAAGCCCAACAAACCGGCACACGAAGGTGTTGGGCTTCGCCTACGGCTCAACCCAACCTACGAGGAGCCGAGCCGTGGTACGCGAATTAACGCCGTCCAAAAATAATCAGCATCACCCCAGCCAATGTCACCAGGCACGCCACCAACGCGCTCACGCCCAGGCTTTCGTTGAGCAGCACATAGCCGAGCAGCAGGGCGATCACTGGGTTAACAAAGGCAAAGGTCGACACCAAACTCGGGCGCACTTCGCGCAGCAGCCAGAAGTAGGCGGGGTAAACCCCCAGGCTCACTGGCAGCACCAGATAGGCCAACCACCACCAGCCATGCAGTGACAGTTGCGATAAGTGCAGGTCGCTCCATTCGCCGCGCCAGGCGGCAAACAGGGCGAGCATCAGTGCGCCGATGAGCATTTGCAGGCTCATGCCCAGCCAGGTCGAGCGAAATGACGGCCGGCTACGCAGCAGCCAAGCGCCGATGGACCACATCAAGGTGGCGGCCACCACCAAGCTGCCGGAAAACCATTGTTGCGCGGTGGCAGCGCTGCCCAGGCCGTTACTCATCAGCAGCACAATGCCGGTGGAGGCTAGCACCAAACCGCACAGCACCCACAGCGGCGGTCGATCACCGAGCACCCATTCCAGCGCCACGCTCCAGATCGGCAAGGTGGTGTAGAGCATCGCCAGCAGGCCGGTGGGCAGGTATTGGTTGGCATACAGCAGGGCGCCCTGGCCGACGGTGATCAGCATCAGCCCGCCAATAAACGCACCACCCCAATCGCTGCGTTGGATGCGCGCCTGGCCGCTGACCACTACCCAGATCAGCGCCACGCTGCCGGCGAGGCCAAAGCGCAGGGTTACGATCACAAACGGTGGCAGTTCCAGCAGCAAAAAGTGGTTGGCCAGGTAGGTGGTGCCCCAACCGATATACACCGCAGCAAAGGAAATCAGCAGCACCAGCGAACGGGCGCGAGGGGAAAGGGTGGTGGACATGTGCAGCCTGAAATGACGCACGCCGGCAATGCGCCGGCGCGTCGTAAGTAGAAGTTAGTCGATACGCCGCTTAGTGCGCGGCACCGCCTGTGGCATTGGCCGGCAGCGCTTTGGTGAGCAACACCGCCAGCATGCTGATTGCCAGGGCCAGGCCAACGTAATGGAAGGCGTCATTGTAGGCCATGATCATCGCCTGCTGGTGGGTGATCTCGCTGAGCTTGGCCAGTGCCGCCGTCTCGTTGCCGAGGCTTTGCGTCAGGCTGCTCAGGCGTTCGGCCACCTGTGGGTTGCTCGGCACAATGGCCTCGCGCAGGTAGTCGAAGTAGATCTTGGTGCGTGCATCCAGCAGGGTCGCGAGCAGGGCGATACCGATGGCGCCGCCGAGGTTACGCAGGATATTGAACAGGCTCGAGGCCGAACCAGCATCTTGCGGCTGGATATACACCGTAGCGATCAGCGAGATGGTCACCATAATCAGCGGCTGGCCCAGCGCGCGCAGGAGCTGGATATGGTTGAACTGCGGGCCGGCAAAATCCAGGTTCAGCACGCCAGACAAAAAGCTGCCCAGGCCAAACAAACCAAAGCCCATGGCGCAGAGCCATTTTGGCGAAATAAACTTCATCAGCTTGGGCACGAACGGAATCAGGAACAGCTGCGGAATGCCCATCCACATAATCACCTGGCCGATCTGCATCGAGTTGTAGCCCTGAATCTGCGCCAGGTACAGCGGCAGCAGGTAGATCGAGCCATACAAGCCCACGCCCATGCCCAGGCTGGAAATACTCGATAAACCGAAATTGCGGTTACCGAGAATGCGCAGGTTGATCAGCGGATTGGGCTTGGACATCTGCACGATGACAAAGCTGATCAGGCTGATCAGGGCGATGCTGCCAAGGGTGACGATAAAGGCCGACTCCAGCCAATCCTTGCGGTGGCCTTCTTCAAGAAATACCTGCAAGCAGCCCAGGCCCACGCCGAGGGTAAGAATGCCGGCGTAGTCGGTGCTTTTTAGCAGTTCCCAATGCGGCGCTTTCTTTTCCAGGCCATAGAGCAAGCCGGCAATCATCAACAGGCCAGGCGGTACGTTGATATAGAAGATGTACTCCCAGCCCCAGTTTTCCGTGAGCCAGCCGCCCAGGGTCGGGCCGATGGAGGGGGCAAAGGTGGCGGTCATGGCAAACATGGCCATGCCAATTGCGCGCTTGCTCTCGGGTAGTTTGATCAACACCAGGGTGAATGCCAGGGGAATCAACGCGCCGCCGGTAAAGCCCTGCATGGCGCGGAAGACGATCATGCTTTCCAGGTTCCAGGCCATGGAGCAGAGCAAGGAAGAAATCAGAAAACCGATGGACACATACACCGACAGGCGCCGCGCCGAGAGCAACTGCACCAACCAGGCGGTGAGCGGGATCATGATGATTTCCGCCACCAGGTAGGACGTGGAAATCCACGAGCCTTCCTCCAGGGTGGCCGACAGCGCGCCCTGAATATCCTTTAGCGAGGAGTTGGTGATCTGTATATCTAGCACGGCCATAAAGGCGCCGAGCATCGCGCTCATTACCGCAATCCAATCGCGCCGAGAGGGTTCGCCGTCCGGGCGAACCAGGGCATCAGCGGCCACTGTCGTCCGCCTTGATGGTCACTTTGACGGTGACCGACATACCGGGGCGAATCTTGCCCTTCAGCGCGTTATCGGCGGGGAAGGTCAGTTTTACCGGAATGCGCTGCACCACCTTGGTGAAGTTGCCGGTGGCGTTGTCTGGCGGCAGTAGGCTGAACTGTGCGCCAGAGGCGGCGAACAGGCTTTGCACCGTGCCTTCAATCGGCTTGCCTGGGTAGGCGTCGAACTCCAATTCGGCTTTCTGGCCAGGCTGCATTTCGCCGATTTGGGTTTCCTTGAAGTTGGCCTGTACCCAGATGTCTTCATCGGGCACCAGCGACATCAGGTAGGCGCCGGTTTGAATGTACTGACCATTTTTTGCCGCGCGCTGGCCGATCATGCCGCTGATGGGCGCATGAATTTCCGTGCGGCTGAGGTTGAGCTTGGCTTGTTCGAGGTCGGTGCGGGCGTTGCTGATCTGCGCCTGCAGGCGCTTGATGTCGGCGTTCAGCGAATTCACTTGCTGGCGCTGGGCTTGCAGGTCGGCTTGGGCCTTGCTCACTTGCGAGCGGGCTACGCGGTTGTCGGCGGCCAGGGTGGTAACCCGTTCTTCGGACACATAGCCCGGTTTACGCAGGGTTTGCGCGCGGGACAGGTCCATCTGCACGCGGCCCAAGGTGGCCTCGGAGGAGGTTACGTCGGCGGCGCTGGCGGCAATCATGCTGTCTTGTTGGGTCAGCTTGCTTTTCGATTGCGCCAGTTCCGCTTCGCGGGTGGCCAGCGCGGCTTCGGCGCGGTCCACGGCAATGCGGAAGTCTTCCTTATCCAGCACCACCAGCAATTCGCCTTTTTCGACGTGTTGGTTGTCGTGCACCAATACCTGGTC
>NZ_JBBNAH010000592.1:0-6396 GCF_037994325.1 Pseudomonas sp. | reverse complement strand
TATGTTTTCAGAGCTTCGTGGCGCGCCCACGGTCATTCTTATCGTCGACGACCAAGCATCCAATATCAAAGTGCTGCGCGAAGCCGTGCGTGACTTAGGCGAGGTGTTCTTTGCTACCAGCGGCCATAGCGCCCTGGAGATGGCCCAGCGCTGTCAGCCAGACGTGGTGCTGTTGGATATCGAAATGCAGGACATGGACGGCTACCAAGTCTGCGCCAAACTGAAAGCCGACCCGGGCCTGAAAGACGCCGCCGTGATCTTCGTCACCTCCCACACCGAAGCGCAGTTTGAGCTGCAAGCGCTGGCCAATGGGGCCGTGGACTTTTTGCAAAAACCCTTAAACGTGCCAGTTGCACGCGCGCGCATTCGCACCCATGTGCAACTGCGCAGCGAAACCAAAAAGCTCGCTGAAGCGCAGCGCGACCTCGAAGACCTTATTCAGCATTTGCCGGCATTTATTGGGTTCTGGAGCCGCGACCTGCACAACCTGTTCTGTAACGACCAAACCGGCAGTTGGTTTGGCGTACCCGCCGCCGCCATGCTGGGGCAACACTTGCGCGCGGTCATCGGTGAGCAAAGCTTTGCCGTCATTAGTGGCCACCTGGAAAAACTAACCGACGAGCAGTCAGTTACCTTCGAAATCGAACTGCCCGCGCCCCATGAAGGGCTGCGCTACGGCCAGGTCACCCTGATTGCCCGCTATAAACAGCGCAATGCCGACGTTCTGATGCTGTTAACCGATGTCAGCGCGCGCAAGCTCGCGGAACACGCCAAGCTCGACTTTCTTTCGCGCCATGACACCCTCACCCACCTGCCTAACCAACTGTACTTGCAGGAGCACACCCAAGCGGTTATTCAAGCGCACGCGGATCATGGCCAAGGTCATGTGGGCATGCTGGTGCTGGACATTGACCACTTCAAAACCATCAACGATACACTCGGCCACGCCACCGGCGACCGCCTGCTGCAACTGATGGCGGCACGGCTGAAAACCCTCTGCGGCCCCGGCGACGTCCTTAGCCGTCAGGGTGGTGACGAGTTTGTCATTCTGGTTAAAGAGGCCACTAGCCTCACCGCCATGGGCGACTTCGCCGAGCAAGTACTGACCGCCACGAGCGAACCATTCTGGCTCGACAACAGCCGCCACGACCTGCACGTAAGCATCGGTATCAGCGTATTCCCCCATGACTGCACCGATGTGCAGCTGCTGTTTCGCCATGCCGAAACAGCCATGTATCAAGCCAAGCAGGAAGGTCGCCAGCGCTGGCGGTTTTTCAGTGTGGAAACGGAAAACTCCCTGCGCGAACGCCATCAACTGGAGCGTAATTTGCGCGAGGCCCTGCATAACCAGGATTTTCAGCTGTTCTATCAGGCCAAAGTGGATAGCCGCGAGCGCCGCGTGGTAGGCGTGGAGGCACTTATCCGCTGGCCCAACGCCCCGAGCGGGCCGGTATCGCCCGCGCAGTTCATTCCCCTGGCCGAGGAAACCGGGCTGATTCTGCCGATTGGCCAATGGGTACTGGAGCGCGCCTGCCAGGATGGGCGCCGCTGGCAAGACCAAGGCTTGGAGATCTGTATCAGCGTCAACATCTCCTTTTTGCAGTTTCGCGAGCAGCGTTTTCTGCAGATGGTCATCGATATTCTGCAAAGCACTGGGCTGCGCCACGACCTGCTGGAACTGGAGATCACCGAAGGCGTATTGGTGCAAAACGTCGACCAGGCGCTGGAAACCCTCACCGCTCTGCATCAATTAGGTGTGCGCATCGCCATTGATGACTTCGGCACCGGCTACTCCAGCCTGGTGTACCTCAAGCGCTTTCCCATCAACGTGCTAAAAATCGACCAGAGCTTTGTTCGCGACATGCTCGAAGAAAGCACCGATATGGCCATTGTTGAAGCCGTCATCCATATCAGCCAAGCCCTGCACCTGGAGTTGGTCGCCGAAGGCGTCGAAACCGAAGAACAGGCAGCCATGTTGCGCGAAAAAGGCTGCCCGGTCGTACAGGGTTACCTCTACAGCCGCCCTGCGGCCTTTGCCACGATCAGCGAGATGCTTGTCCACGGCCTGCCTCACTAACCGCTCAGCAGGACACCCGCATGCCACCATGGATAGCCGTCATTTTTGCCCTCGGCATAGGCCTCAGTGCGCTGGCAGCCTGGGAAACGCAACGCAGCAATGCGCGGTTAACCCAACAAGCACTGGCGGTGGAATTGCAGGAAACGGCCGATGCGGTTGAACGCCGTATGCACCGCTACCAGTTTGGCCTGCGCGGCATTCGTGGCGCGATTCAGGCCGTTGAAGCGCAGCAATTGACGCTGGCGGCATTTCAGCGCTACAGCGACACCCGCGATATTGGCCAAGAGTTTCCCGGTGCGCGCGCCTTTGGCTACATCGTTCGCGTGCCGTTGGCTGAACACGCCGCGTTTGTCGCGCAACAACAGCAACAGGGCCGCAGCGACTTTCAGATTAAGCAGCTGCACGCCCATAGCGGCGAGCGTTATGTGATTCAGTACATTTCGCCGCTGGCCGGCAATGAGGCCGGCATTGGCCTGGACATCGCCTCCGAGCCGGGCCGCCAGGCGGCGGCAGTTGAGGCGCTGCACACTGGCGAGGTACGTTTGACCCGTCCAATCGTGCTGGTGCAAAGCACCGCCCAAGGCGTTAAAGCCTTTCTAATGGTGCTGCCGGTTTACCGCAGCTCGCGAACACCCGCCAACGGGGCCGAGCGTGAAGCCCAGGGCATTGGCTGGAGTTATGCCGCGCTGGAAATAGATCAGGTGCTAAGCGACCTGGGGGTCTACAACACCGGGCTGGGGCTCCAGCTTTTTGATGTAACCGAAGACCGGCACCCGCTGCCGTTCTTTGACGGCCCCAACGTCGGCTCTGGAGCATCAGCCGTGGCCAGCCTGGCCATTGAGCGAGAGATTTTCGGCCGCCAGTGGCGCTTGCAAATGCTCGCCTACCCGGCGTTTGTCGCCACGTTAAATCAAACCTCGCCCCGTTTGGTGTTGGTGCTTGGGCTCTTGATCAGTGGGCTGGTGGCGGCGTTGCTGGCGGTGCTGGATAACCTGCGGCGGCGGCGCATGGAAATTTTTACCGACCAGGCACGCTTGGCCGCCATTGTTGAAAGCTCCTCCGACGGCATTGTCGGTAAAGACCTCAGCGGCATCGTCACCAGTTGGAACCAGGGCGCCGAACATATTTTCGGCTTTACCGCCGCGCAAGCGGTGGGCAAGCGCCTGGCCGAGCTGGTGGTGCCGGATGACCTGCAAGCCGAGGAGCGTGACATTCTTGCGCGCATCAACCGTGGCGAGCGGGTCGATCCTTTTGAAACCCAACGCCGTCATCGCGATGGTCATTTGGTTGATGTCTCGGTGGCGGTGGCGCCCATTCGTGATGGCGCCGGCCAGATTGTCGGGGCCTCGAAAACGGTGCGCGATATCTCCGCGCAAAAGGCCGCGGAAATGAACCTGCAAGTGTTGTACTCCAACCTCGAAACCCAGGTCGCCGAACGCACGGCCGAGCTACAACAAGCCAAGTTGCAAGCCGACTCGGCCAACGCTGCCAAGTCGTCGTTTCTGGCCAATATGAGCCATGAAATCCGCACGCCGCTAAACGCTGTTTTGGGCATGCTGCAACTGCTGCTGCACACCTCGCTCAATAGCCGGCAAAACGATTACGTAAACAAAGCGCGCTCGGCCGCGCAATCGTTACTGGACCTGCTTAACGACATACTCGATTTCTCCAAAATCGAAGCCGGCAAACTGCAACTGGACCTGCACCGCTTCGAACTGGAAACCCTGATGCGCAGCCTGGCGGTGGTGTTATCCGGCAACCAGGGCGACAAAGAAGTCGAGGTGGTGTTTGACCTCTCCCCCACCCTGCCCAGCGTGTTGATCGGCGACCGTTTGCGCCTGCAACAGGTGCTGATCAACCTGGCCGGCAATGCCCTTAAGTTCACCCCCAAGGGCTATGTGATCGTCAGCGTTACCGAGCTGGAACGCGATCACGACGGCGTAAAGCTGCGCATCGCCGTTACCGACACCGGCATCGGCATTGCCAAAGACCATCAGCAGCATATCTTCGAAGGCTTTGCCCAGGCGGAAGCGTCTACCACCCGACGCTTTGGCGGCAGTGGCTTGGGCTTGGTCATTTGCCGGCGCTTGGTCGAGCTAATGGGCGGCGAGTTGCAGGTTATCAGCGCGCCCAACCAAGGCAGCCGATTCTGGTTTGACCTGCGCTTTGCCGTAGAGCCAGGTAAGACCCTGGGCGCCGACTGCCAGAACGTTGAGCGACCGTTGAATATCTTGATTGCCGATGACAATACGGTGGTAGCCGAGCTGATGCGCCACACCATTGAAGGGTTAGGCTGGCATGCCGACTTGGTCACTAACGGTTTAGAGGCCGTGGCCCGCGTGCGCGAAGTGCAGCACACGCAGCCTTACGACGTGGTGCTGATGGACTGGCGTATGCCGGAACTCGATGGCTTGAGTGCCGCGCAGCAGATTCACGACGACGGCGCCACTCAGCAACAACCGGTGGTGGTCATGCTCACCGCCTATGGCCGCGAGGCGTTGGCGCACATTCAACAAATTGCCCACTCGCCCTTTATCGATTTTCTGACCAAACCGGTCACCCCACAGCAGTTGGCCGCGACGGTGAAACAGGCCCTGCAAGGTGGCGCCGGCAACACACCGGAGCAAGACGGCCAACAGCCGGCACAGCCACGCCTGGCGGGGCTGCGCCTTTTGGTGGTGGAAGATAACGCCTTGAACCGCATGATTGCCGCCGAACTGCTCGGCTATGAAGGCGCGCAGGTGCAGTTGGCCGAAGGCGGCCTACAAGGCGTGGGGCTGGCAACCAGCACGCCGCCGGCCTTTGATCTAGTGATTATGGACGTGCAGATGCCCGACATTGACGGCTATGAGGCCACCCGCCGTATTCGCCAACAACTCAGCGCCGCGCAGTTACCGATTCTGGCCATGACCGCCAACGCCTCGCTGACTGACCGGCAACTGTGCCTGGCAGCCGGCATGAATGATCACGTCGGCAAACCGATCGACATCGACCAAGTGGTTGAAGCGGTATTGCGCCTCACCGGCCGAAGCAGCGCTAGCGGCGCGGTGGTTGGGGCGCAACCCGAATCCATCACCGGCGATCAGTTAGTGGAGGACGGCGGCTCAATCCTTAGCCGCTTTGGCATGAACATCGACCTGCTGCAGCGCCTGTATGTCGACTTTCAACAAGATGCTCACGTGCTGCTGGCGAGGTTGCAGGCGCACATCGATCACGCGGATGAAGGGGCGCAGCGTCTGGCTCTGCACTCGCTTAAAGGCAGCGCCGCAAGCCTGGGTGCCAAAGCCCTGGCCCTGCGCGCCGGGGAGTTGGAGCAGCAGTTAAAACAACAACCTGAGCAGGCTCAACAGCTGCTGGCCGACCCGCGCACCTTGCAACAGCTGCATGAATTATTGGCCAACAGTGTGGCGCAACTGGGCAGTTGGATCGCGACCTGTGCGCCACAGGCACCAACGGCCAAGGCCGAAGCCACGGCAATGTCGGCAGATAGCTGGCAGCGCCAATGTGCGGAACTGAGCGCCCTACTCGCCGCCGGCAATATGCGCGCGCTGGAACTCTGCGACGCCATGGCGGCGAGCAATCCGCCACCGTGGTTCGCCGAAGTGGCCACTCACGTCAACGCCTTGCGGTTTGTTGAAGCCAGCCAGCGGTTAAGCGAACGGCCCGAGTAAGCACAGCCTTAGAGCATGCGTTTAAGCACGTTGTCGCGCCGGTAAACGTGGTGCCAGAGCGCGGCAACTATGTGCAAGCCGATCACGTAATAGAACGCCGTACCCACCCACACATGCAGGTCTTCAATGTTGTGGGCCAGCGGTTTGTTCAGCTCAAACGGCGAGGCAATGGTCAGGCTGCCCAACGGAATACCGCCGCGCTCCAGCAGCACCACCAATACACCCATCACCGGTTGCAGCAACAGAAAGGCATACAAGGCGTAATGGGTCAGCGTCGACAGCCGCTGCACCGCCGGTTTCATCGCTGGCACTACCGCCGGTGGCGGATTACGCCGACGGGCTAACAGGCGTGGCAGCACCAAGGCCAACACCAGCAAGCCGACCCAAAAGTGCCCCTGAACAAACAAGGTTTTTAACGCACTGCCCTTGGCAAACCAGCCACGGCCATCAATCAGCACATAGGCCAGCACCACCAGGCCGGCCATCAGCCAATGCAGCAGGCGCGAGGAACGGGCATAACGCGCGGCGTCATGGGCTTGTGCATTAAGGCGCGAAAGCGTTTTTTCATTCCTGCTGATGGAATCGGTCATGTGTCCCTCGACGCGTAAATGGCCACCACGGTGGCCCTGAGTGTTGAGGGGAGTATCA
>NZ_JBBNAH010000591.1:0-4941 GCF_037994325.1 Pseudomonas sp. | reverse complement strand
TATTTACGACGTGGTTTTTATCCGCAAAACCCTGCGCCAGATAGACATCAGGCAGCGGACGACATGATCATCAACCCGTTACCCATGTCTCCCGACAGGTGTTACCCATGTCTCCCGGCTGAACACTGTGCGCACCAAGCGATTTACAAGAGATCGCAGTAGCCAGCGAAGTGGCCACTGCGCGTCCCTCGTCACCTTGCGCTATCGCTATAAACCCCGCCACCGCTACTGCTGCTGGCGAAACACAACCTCATGGGTATCGAGGTTTTCAATCTGCGCGTTGATGCGCACAAAAGTGGCCTGGCCTTCAAACGCCTTGGCGTCCGTCCAGCTCACCACATAGCGCTGCCCCGCCTTGAACTCCACCTGCTCGGCCTTAAACCCGCAGCGCTCACCGCCTGGGCCCCAGGTGTTTTTCGACAGCCAACACCACTGCAACGAATGTTTACCCGGCGCCACCTTTAGCGCTTGGTAACCACGCGCGGGCGCCGTTGCGCTGGCGTTAGGCAGCACCTGGCCATCCACATGGGTGGCCAGCAGCAAACGGTGCACGGCGATACCCGCTTCGCGGGCGGTGTAGGTATTGAAATAAATCAGCGCGGCGGTGGGCGCCTGCTGGGAAAGGTCATAGGGGGGCATTGCCGCTGGGTTGAACTCGCCCTGGTAGCCGCCGTACTTAAACCCGGAACACCCAGCAAGCATGCTGCTGAGGACCAGCAGGCAAAAAGCGTTTTTCATGGGCAGCCTATGCTCAAATTCTGGAAGCTTGCGGGCGCATAGCCCCGCTTCTTCCATTTGGAAATACAAGCGGCGGATTAAACCCGACAACGCCAAAACCGGCGACCCTTAATTGCCGTGCGCCAACGTGCCCAAAAAACGCAAATTTCCCACAGCGCGCGTCCATGCCTGTAACCTTGCCGCCGCGCTTTCGCCACGCCTATAGTCGTTTCGTCGTTGCCACAATCAACGACCGGGTTTGACCGCCCGACGCCCAGGCGCATGGCGCCACCATCTCTGAAAGCAGGCGCTTTTTTTATGCCTACGCTTTTAGCTATGGCGGCTGTGCGCGGGACACCTTCGGGTGTGCCGGAGTTCCTGGGTCCGGTCGGTCAACCTGCGTACAGCTGCCACCCTATTCGTTTGACCGCGAACGGTGACAGCTCCTTACCTTTCCAGGAGTAACACCGTATGAACCAACAAACCGCTGTAACCCAAGCCAGCACCTTCTGTATCCCCGATGGCCTCCCGCTGTTTTCCGTCAACGCGGGCGTGCCCGTCAGCGATGCGCTGGAGCAGTCGGCCATTTTGCTCGGGTGCGTTGAACACCTGGTGCTCTGCCGCGATTCCATGGACGCGGACAAACACACCACCGTTCTGCAATACCTCTCCGAGCTGTCCAAAGCGCTGGTAAATGCCAGCCGTCCTGCGGCGTAGGCAACGTTGTGGGTCGCGCCTGACCGCGCGACCTTTGCTCGCACTACCCCCGGCACTATTTTCGCCCGTTGCATCACATCCCCAGCAGCGCCACTTGAATCGGCCTTGGCGTGCGCGTCTAATCCGCCCCACCTGCCCTGCTTGGACCCATCCGCAATGCCACTCTCCTCGCGCCTTGGCGCCGTGCTTATGCTCTGCGCCAGCCTGTTGCCGGCTTCGTCGTTTGCTGCCGATTGCCATGCGTTTGAAACTGAAACCGTCACCCTCACCGGCACTATTTACCCCGACACCTTCCCCGGCGCCCCCAGCTTTGAAGACCTGACCACCGGCGACCACGCCGAGGTCGGCTATTACCTGGCCGTGCCCGAGCCGCTGTGCATGACGGCAAACGATGAATTTGAAGTCAGCGACGACCAGCGCCTGGACTACCTGCAACTGATCCTCGACCAAAAGGGCTACGACACCCTGCGCCCCTACCTGATGGCCGAGGGCAAAATCACCCTCAAGGGCACCATCACCGGCGCTATCAGCGGCCACCACCACACGCCCCTGCTGCTGCAAGACGTCGAGTTTGTCAGCGGCACCCCGGCCGCCCCGGTGGACTGTGACGTACTGGCCGAAAACGCCTCACTAGACCCGCTACTGCCCAACCCGCTGCCAGGGAAAATCATCGGCGAAGAGCGCCTGTACTTTCACACCGCCCCCAACGAAAGCTGCGGCAAAAGCAGCGCCTACATCGTGCCCGGCGACGTGGTCACCGTGACCAACATGCACAGCTTCGGCTGGGCCGAGGTCAGCTACACCAACAAAAAAGGCCAAGCGTTCAGCGGCTGGGTAAGACAAGGCCAAGTCATCATCAACGGCGAATAACGCCTGCTTGTTGCGCGTGCGCACGGCACACCCAAAAGCAGCCGCCATGGCCGTCGGGTGTGCTGTGCGCACCAAGCGATCTTGCGGGAACCACATCGGTACGCATGGCGCACAAACGCGGCACATAGCACAGCCCTTCAATCCCCACCCCGCCGTTGTGCCGATACTTGAGCTTTCGCCATCGGAAGCTCGTGCATGCGGCCCGCCCTACTGTGTTACGCCCCCCTACTCGCCAGCGCCTGGGCCACCGCCGTACAGGCCGACACACCCAGCGTGTTAAGCGACGCCACGTTCAACGTGCTCAGCCGCACCTTCTTCCTCAATAACGACACCCGCACCGGCCACAGCGGTGACAGCTATAACCGCGAGTCGGCGCAGGGGTTTATCGCCCGCTTTGAGTCGGGCTATACGTCCGGCACGGTCGGCGTTGGCGTGGACGCCCATGGCTTTGTGGGCCTGCGCCTGGACAGCGGCGGTGGGCGGGCTGGCACCGGCTTGTTGCCGGTCGGCGACTCGGGCAAAGCGGCCAGCGACTATTCCAGCGCCGGCGGCGCGTTAAAACTGCGCGTGGGCGACATGCGCCTCAAGCTCGGTGAAATGGAGGTGGAAACCCCAGTGTTCGACACCGCCGACAAACGCCTGCAACCGGAATACGCCACTGGCGCCCTGCTGCAAGGCCAGGCGGGCAGCGCGCTGAGCTGGACCGCCGGCCACTTCAGCGCGTTTAAAAACCAGGACGAAAGCTCCTCGGCCAGCGACTTCGACGGCTACGGCGCCACCACCCGCCACCACAGCATCAGCCTGCTCGGCGTGCAAAGCGCCGCCAGCGCGCCCTTCGGCGGCGCCCTGTATGCGGCCGAGCTCAGCGACACCTGGCGCCAGTACTACGCCAACCTGCACCGCAGCCATCCCCTGAGCAGCGACAGCAGCCTGAATTGGGACGCCAACCTCTATCGCACGCTAAACACCGGCGCCGCGTCGGCCGGCCGCATCAACACCACCGCCAGCAGCCTGCTGGCCAAGCTGAAAATCGCCCAACAAGCCTTTAGCCTCGGCTACCAGAAAATTCATGGCGATACGCCGTTCGACTTTGTCGGTGGCGACTCCATCTACCTGGCCAACTCAATCAAATACGCCGACTTCAACGGCGCCAACGAACAGTCCTGGCAAGCGCGCTACGACCTCGACCTCAGCCAGCTGCTCACCCCCGGCCTGACGTTTATGACCCGCTATGTACGCGGCAGCCAAATCGACGGCAGCCATGCTGCCAAAGGCGGCGCCTACAACCCGTACGACGCGGAACTGGGCAGCTACGTACCCAATCAAGGCAGCGGCGGCCGCCACTGGGAGCGCGATATCGAAGCCAAGTACAAAGTGCAGTCGGGCGCGGCGAAAGACCTGGCGCTGACCCTGTCGTACGTCACCCATCGCGGCAACGACGCCCAAGCCGGGCGTGATATCGACCGGGTGTATGTGGTGCTCGAATACCCCTTCGACATGCTCAACGGCCATTGAGCCGAGGTGGTAAAGCAGTGAGGTAATTGCGCAAAATACTGCACTCGCGTTTCCCACACGGACGTCCGCAATGCGCCACTTGCTTCTGCTGCTCTTGCTCCTCGGCGCTGCCCAAGCGCACGCCGATAGCACCGCCACCAACGCCACCGAACTGCGCGACGCCCTGCGCGGCGCTGCCCAGCCAGCCGAATTGCACGAGCTTGGCCACGACAACGGCTGCGGGCCTAACGGCTGCATGGTGGATATTGAGCCGCTGCGTATTTGGCTTGAGCCAGGGCGAATGGAGCAGCTCGATGGCACACCGCTGCGGTTGCGGGAGCTGGGCACTGACTTGCCAGAACTCGACCTGTCGCCGCTAGGCGCCTACCGCGTTAGCACGGGCGGAAAAACCTGGGGCATGTGCCTGGAATTCAGCCACAGCGGCATCGGCAAAAGCGGCGTGCACCAACGTTGGAGCAGCGTGGTACTGGTGCCGTTTAGCCACGCCAAACCGGGGCCAGACGCTTACCGCATCGTCGGCTATTGGACCGGCTGCGACAGCCTGCAAGTCGGCAGCCAGCCAGGGCAGGTGCTGCTGCCGGTAGTCAGCCAACAGCCAGAGCATGGCCTGCAGGTTCTCAACTACCCCTGCAGCGCGCAAAGCTGTACAGCGCAGCCAGCCAACATACAGGTGAGCGGCGAGCCCGCCGCCGAGGTCGGCACCCTGCAACTGCACACCCAGGCGCCATAAAAAAACCGCCGACAATTATCGAGCGCTTCGCCGCGCCGCGCTGTCTGCATCCCAACGCTCTCCCCAATAGGCCGCCCATGCTGCTTGCCAACAACTACGTCGTTCGCCACCCCTCCGCCGGCCTGCTATTTGTGCAACTGCTTGGCGTGCTGCTGTACCCCTGGATGGAAGACACCCAACTGGGCCGCGCCTTGTTTGGCGCCTTTGGCTTAGTGGTATTGGGCCTGGCCCTGCACGTGGTTAAACGCAGCTCAGCGCAAACATGGGTAGCAGTGCTACTGGCGCTGGCGGTGTTTTGCCTGTCAGTGCTCGACCAACTGGTGCCCACCACCAGCCTGGAACTGATCATTTCCCTGCTGGAAGCGCTGTTCTACCTCTACGCCGCCATCAGC
>NZ_JBBNAH010000590.1:0-8812 GCF_037994325.1 Pseudomonas sp. | reverse complement strand
GGCGACCGAAAGCGAAAAGATCTGCCTTGCCCTCGTTGAGGTGAGCAGTCGCCAACTCCAGGTCATAGCCGTTGTTGGCCAAGTAGGCTTGTTTGAACCGCGAGCGCAGGGCGTCGTAGTTAAAGGGCGCGACATCCCGAGGCCCACCCGTTGCGCCTTCGACCACGTGTAAGTAGGCGATCCCCAATGCGCTGAGTTGCTCGGCGATGTAGTCATACTGGGATTGAGGGTCACTGCAGCTTATGCCGTTGGCTGGAGAGACTGGCGAGATACGTACTCCTGTGCGCTCGGCGCCAATTGCTCCGGCTACAGCAGTTGTCACTTCCAGGAGCAGTCGTGCGCGATTTTCGATTGATCCACCGTAGGCGTCGGTACGCTGGTTCGCGCCGTCTTTTACGAATTGCTCCAACAGATAGCCATTGGCGCCGTGCACCTCGACACCATCGAAGCCTGCAGCCACCGAGTTAACTGCGGCCTGTCGGAACGTTTCAACGATGCCCGGAATTTCCTCGAGAGTAAGTGCACGCGGTTCGGAAACATCGGCGAAGGAATTGTTGACGAAGGTTTTTGTCGCAGCGCGTATCGCGGAAGGGGCGACCGGTGCAGCACCGTCGGGCTGGAGGTCCACGTGCGAAACACGCCCAACGTGCCAAAGCTGCACAAAAATCCTGCCGCCCTTGGCGTGCACTGCATCGGTAACTTTGCGCCAACCGACAATCTGTTCGGTCGTATACAACCCCGGAGTGTCCTGGTAGCCCTGAGCTTGGGCTGATACCTGGGTAGCCTCGGTGATGATAAGACCGGCCGATGCACGTTGAGCGTAATAGGTGGCCGCCAGATCAGTCGGTACCAAACCTTCACCCGCGCGGTTGCGAGTCAATGGCGCCATAACGATTCGGTTGGAGAGGGTAAACGGACCGAAAGAGTAGGGTGCGAACAGGGTCTGTGTCGTCATATTGAAACCTCAAGATTGTGTTGGGGCTTGGCGCCCAAACTGTTTGCTCTGTTGGTGTTTCTTGCTCGTGCAGCGGGAGCCCGGATCAGCTTTCAAGAACAACCAAAACGAACCGCCGTTGAAATTACGTTCGTAATTTTATTTGCCAAATTTCAGATGCTTGCCACCACCTTCTTCGGCGTATGTAGAGCCGAAGAGGTCTTGGACAACCCACGCGAACACGCTCGGAATGTCGTTCGGTGTTAACAGTTGAGGCGTATCTAAAGACCCTGGTAATTTGACGCTCATTAGAATGATAAGCATAATATGAACAGTCAAGTGTTTGTCCATCTCCATTTCCCTAGAGCTGTCAGCTGTGCTGGTAAGCGCGCGAGGTTTGAGAATGAGGGTCAGCAAAACGCAGGCGCAGGAAAATCGGAAACGTGTCGTTGAGACTGCTTCGGTGCTGTTTCGCGAGCGCGGTTTTGAGGGCATCGGCGTAATCGAGTTGATGGCCGCCGCCGGGCTTACCCACGGAGGTTTCTACAATCAGTTCCGCTCGAAATCAGCGCTTATGGCAGAAGCCACCGCGTGTGGCTTTTCCCACATGCGCACAAGCGCCGATGTGGTCGACTTCATCAACTTTTACTTGTCTCGCCGACACCGTGACGCGTTGGGAAAAGGTTGCGCGATTGCTGCGCTTAGCGGAGATGCCGCGCGACAGCAAGGCGACGTCAAGTCGTCGTTCGAAGCGGGGATTGGCCAGCTAGTAGAAAATCTGACTGCCATGCTGCCTGCTGACACCCATGCGGAGGGACGGGCCAAAGCGATGTCCTTAGTGGCGCAAGCAGTGGGCGCCATTGTGCTCTCGCGGGCCTGTCGAGAAGAGGCCCCTCTGACTGATGAAATACTGGAAACCTGCCGCATTGCGTTGCTTGAACAATATTCCCCAGAAACGCATGTGTCGCGCTGAGGTTGTATTAGACCCCGCAGGGGCTTTGCAGCACCACGTAGGTCTATTTTCAACCCAGAGAGCTAGGGATTCCCGTGGCACAGATGATCAAGCGAAACAAACACCAGCAACAAAGCGCGGACGTGACATCCGGTCCTCAACGTGAGCTCACAGGCAACTTGCTGTTTCTACTCGCCAGCTTTGCCGCCCTTGGCGCGCTCGCGACCAATATTATTCTCCCGGCGTTTCCTCAAATCGCTATCGATCTAGGAGCCTCGATCAAAGATCTAGGTGCCACGCTAAGTAGCTTTTTTATTGCCTTTGCGCTTGGGCAGCTGGTGGTCGGGCCTCTTTCGGATCGTTTTGGCCGAAAGCCTTTGGTGCTGAGCGGGCTAGCCATTTTTGTCCTAGGCAGCGCTGTATGCGCTATGGCCAATACGCTCCCCCAACTTATCACCGGCCGTACTATCCAGGCGCTTGGCGTGTGCGCCACGTCGGTGTTATCTCGTGCAATTGCTCGTGATTTGTTCGATGGGGATCAGCTCGCTCGGACGCTGGCGCTGATCATGGTTGCAATGGCAGCAGCTCCAGGATTTTCCCCGCTTCTGGGCGGCGCGTTTAATAGTTTGCTTGGCTGGCGTGCGACCTTCGGATTGGTAGCGGGTGTCGCTGTTTTATTGGCGGGCTACTACCTTATCCGCCTAGGTGAAACGCATGCGCAAGACCACAGAACAGCGCCTTCTATCACCGCCGTGTTACGGGGCTATAAACGCTTGCTGCTCGACAGACGCTTTATTGCCCCGGCGCTCACAGTGAGTCTGGTTGTTGGCACCTTGTATGCTTTTTTCTCGATGGCCCCTGCGATATTAATGGCGGGTTTCGGGCTGTCATCGCTAGACCTGGGTTTGTTTTTTGCGGCAACTGTTTTTGTTGTATTTGGAGCGGGGTTAAGCAGCCCACGCCTGGTGCGGCGATGGGGCCAAGTTGCTGTAGCGCGTGCAGGCGTCGTGATTGCACTGGCGGGTAGCATTGGGCTGGCCGTCGGCCCTGAAAACTTCCTGTGCTTTTGTTTGTTTCTGACAGTTTTTTTGTTAGGGATGGGGATCGTCAACCCCTTAGCAACCGCAATTGCGCTGCATCCTTTTGCGGCTAACGCTGGCGCCGCGTCAGCGCTACTTGGCTTTTTGCAAATGGGTTGCGCTGCCGCCGCAATAACAGTTGGTACAAGCCTCAGCTTGTCTGCTTACGCGTCGCTAGGTGTTATTTCAGCGACCGCTCTAAGCGCGGCATTTTTCGCCTTTCTCGCCACAAAGTGACTTAGACGTTTTAGCTCAGCCATAGCCTTAAATGGGGGCACGAAGTGCAGGGCGAAAGCTGGAATTGGCTTCCCTCTCGATGAATTTCTCAGAAGTCATCGCAAGGGTTCGCCCGGGCGTTTTTATACACTCTGGGCCGTTTGCAGTCCTCACAGCCGGCGTCTTGCCGTACAACTGTCCCAGCCCGTTTACTGCGGGCTGAAGGCCGCCTCAATCCAGTTGGCGAATTCGCATGCCAGGTGCCAGCGATGAGCCGACACCGCTCCCGGCACGATCATCGCCGGGAACTCGACCGTAAGCTTCGCGCGAAAACCTTTGCCTTCGTCCCGAAATTGATGACGTACGCCACCCAGAACCCGACCGTTCTCGGCCCTGGCAACACCTGCGGTTTGGTGAGAGTAAGTGCCGTCCGGCTGCGAGCGCAGGCTGGAGAGGTCTTGGTAGTCGATCAAAAACCGTCCCACCAACGGCGAGCCACCGGTGGTTTCGATCACTTCTTGGGCGCCGTTGGCGTCAGTACGAATCATGTAGTGATCGGGCGCGGCGGCGAGCATGGCGGTCTCGTCGTTAAGCGCCGTGCGTTGCATAAACCAATGGGTGAATTCTTCGGCACTGCCTCGGTCAACCAACAGCTCAGCCACGCTGTAACGCCGAAGTCCGCATGACAGGCGCGCCACCAGATTGGCGACCGGCTGAGCAATCGCCAGCTCACGCTGGAGAATCCGCTGAATGCCGTCCGAGCCTAATTCGATTTTTCGCTTCAGTAGCTGGTACCTCAGGGTCGCCAGGTCCTCGCTGCCAAAAGGCTGGCCGCCCAAGCGCTTGAGCACGATCAGCGCGCGCCGGCGCTCCCACTGCAACACGCGCTCGCGTGGAATCTCTTGCCCGGCGAAAAAGGTTCTGATGGTCATGGCCACGATGGAGCGCTCCATTTTCTCAAGTGATCGCTGGCGCTTTTTTTGAAGTATTGGGTTCGCCCTCTAAAGCAACCATAGTTGCTTTAGAGGGCGTTGTAAACCAGGCGTTGAGAGTAAGCGTTGTGCGGTAAACCCTTCTTATGCGCCACTGCTAATGCAACAATCGTTGCCCTAGCGCCAGCCTGGCACCACGAAAGGAAAGGGCGGATGAACGAAACCAAGCAGGCAGATACCAGCAAACGCAGCCGTCCGGGAGGACGCTCAGCAGAAGTGGTTAGCGCCATTTACGCCGCAGCGTTAGAGGTGCTGCAGGAAAGTGGATACGACGGCTTGGAGCTACCGGAGGTCGCTGCCCGCGCGGGTGTGAACAAAACCACGGTGTACCGCCGCTGGCCGACGAAAGCCGAACTCGTATTAGATATCGCCCTGTTGCAGATGAAACAGGATGTTCCATTACCCGATACAGGGTCGCTGCACGGCGACCTGACAGCCTTGCTCGTGGATATCCACACCGCCATTGCTTCGCCGCTGGTGGCCGGTCTGTTGCAGGCGGCGGTTAGCCAGGGACGAGATGCCGAGGTAGTCAAGCGCTCGCGCATGCAGTTCTGGTCGGAGCGCTTCGCAATGAGTGGGCAATTGGTAGAACGCGCAATCGAACGGGGAGAACTGCCCCCAAGCACCGAACCCCGGCAGTTGTTGGAGCTGGCATCCGCGCCGTTGTTTTTTCGCGCAGTGCTTACTGGTGAGGCAATTGGCCGGGATGAAATCGCGCAAATAGCCCGCCGAACCATACTCGCGTTCACGTCCGATTAGCGCCTGTACGGTAACGCCGCGCCACTGGCCCTTTACGTGAGCTACCCAAGCAAATACCCTCTGCGGCGCAGGCACCGCCCTGCGAACTCTTACAGTGCGAAGCACCTCACTTCACCAGCACCGCCTGGACAGTGAGGGAGAGCTTTCGTGAGGTTTTACGATGGACGAAGTCGTTGATCACGGTGTGCGGTTTGGACGAATTGCAGTAACACTTCCGGTAAAAGACATGGCCAAGGCACATGACTTTTATACCGAGGTACTGGGTTTCACCAAGACCTTCGAGAATGGAAACCCGGTCGGTTTCATGATTCTGAAGCGGGACCAGGGCGAGCTGCACTTGACCCTCCAACCCAATCACCAACCGGGTGGTTTCAATGCCGCCCATCTGCTGGTAGACGATGCCGAAAAACTCTATGCAACCTGTGTGCGCCATGGAGCGCGCGTGATCAAAGGGTTGAAGAATCAGGAGTACGGCTTGCGCACGTTCGTCTTTGAAGACCCGGATGGCAACCGCATCGACGTCGGCCAGAAGGTTTAATACAGCGGCAAGAACTGGACGGAGTCGATCCGTCCAGACTGCTCAATGGCCGGAAAAGCGCGATGTACACACTCGAAGGCGTGCTTATCTCGTTAAAGCGAGCGACCACCATCAACAATAATTTCCGTCCCTACCGTCCAACGAGACTCGTCTGACGCGAGGTACAGCACCGCCTTAGCTACTTCTTCAGGCGTGCCAAAACGGCCAAATGGGATAGTCGCAGCAATATCTTTATTGACCTGCTCGCGATAGGCATCGGGGATACCCGCCTTGTCGTACAGCGGCGTGTCGATCGGACCAGGACTTACCGCATTTACCCGAACACCACGCGGTAGAAGTTCGCTAGAGAGCGTTTTCGACATGTTCAGAAAAGCAGCCTTTGTTGCGGCATAAACGGATGAGCGCGCGGCGCCCAGATGCGCACTCACCGAGGTGTTAAGAACCACCGATGCAGGGTTGGAGAAGACCGGTAGCAGTGCTTGCAGGAGGAAGTAAGGGCCTTTGACATTGATGCCAAAGGAGCGGTCAAACATCTCCTCGTTCCAGTCTTCGATTGGTATCCAGACGGATATACCAGCATTGAGGAAGGCAACGTCAAGCTGCCCGTAATGAGAGTGAACGGCGTGAGCCAGCTCCTGCTGGGCTGTGACACTGGCGGAGTCTGCTCGTAACACAAGAACCTCGCTGCCTAGGACAGATTGGGCGTTTGCAATTGACTCAGGATTAACACCAGTGACGATCACCCGAGCGCCTTCTGCGAGGAATTACTTTGCGGTCTCCAGACCAATGCCACTTGTGCCGCCAGTGATAAGCGTACGCTTGCCTTGTAAACGGGACATGAAAATTTCCTCTCATTTGTGACGACCAGTCGGACGACTGACCTTCTGAGCGCAACTATGTATTCATGCTGGGGCACTGATAAGATGGCCGTAGAGAATAAATCCCATGCGAAATGCGCATGAGTGAGGGCGTGTGATGGATCGGTTGTTACTGATGAGCTGTTTCGTACGCGCCGTAGAGACCGGCAGTTTTTCAGCTGCGGGACGTGATCTTGGGCTCGGACAACCGAACGTCAGCCGTTACATCGCCGCACTCGAAGATCATCTGCAAACCAGGCTGCTTCACCGATCGACAAGAAAGCTGACGCTCACACCGGAAGGTGAGCGGTACTACGCAGATGCGCGGCATATTTTGGGCTCAGTAGAAGAGTCTGAGTCCTCTCTGAGAGGGAACGTGGCACCGTCCGGGTTACTGCGCGTGGCATGTCCGACTGCATTGGCGCACACCTTTATCGTGCCCCATGTGGCTAGCTTTCTGGAGCGCTATCCAGAAGTGTCGCTCGATCTCCAGATCAACGACCGCTACGTCAATCTGGTCGACGAGGGTGCCGAGCTCGCGATTCGCATCGGCCACCTTGAGGACAGCGCAATGCGTGCCCGGCCACTAGCGTGGTTCGAGCGCGTGTGTGTGGCCAGCCGCGAGTACTTGGCGAAACGTGGCTCTCCCTCTTCGCCTGATGACCTGAAGGAACACGACTGCCTTATTTACACTCTGCTATCCACCGGCACTAACTGGCGGTTTAAAGACATTGATGTCCCGGTTTCCGGTCGCCTGCGGGTCAATTCACCCGAGGCGATACGTGAGTACGTCAATGCAGGATTAGGCATCGCGCAAGGCCCTCAATGGCTTTATGAGGAAGGGCTAAGAAGTGGCAATCTTCAGCTGCTGCTTAGCGACTACGTAGCACCACAGGTGCCGATCCAGGTCGTTTACCTAGCGAATCGGCTGCAGCCCAAGCGCGCCATCGTTTTCATGGACTTCATGGCGGATGTGTTTGCAAAAAGCTCTGCATTCCAGGAACGCGATCGGCGGGTCTGAATAGTCATCGGAACGTAACGCTTGTATCTCAAGTGCCCTGATTCACTGCCGGCACCAATCTGAATTGCCCCTAGTTTTATCGACACATCCGATCGGCCAGAAGCGGCCTGTTGTCAGCCGTTACCGACTGCCAGGAGCAGACGCCAAGGAAAGGCGATTTGTTACTTGAGGCCTGCGTGCAGGCTAGCCCGAGTGAGCAAAGTGGTTTGTGCCTTTGGTGAAGGCGCCTGACACGATGATCGAGGTTTCGATACCCCAGCGCACGAGTTCACTCGCATAGGAAACTGCGAGTGAATCCATTGCAGCCTTAGCCGCGAAGTAGGGACAGAGATAGGGCGGTCGGGCTGGGGCGACGGAGTTGACTATGATATTTCGTCCGCGCAGCTCCTTGGCAAAGATGCTGGTCATCGCTTCGACTCCAGCCTTGGTTGCCGCGTATACGCCGTAAGTAGGTTGAAGAAGCGCCACTACGCTGGATGAGAAGTTGATGATTCGGCCGTTGTCACGAAGGCGCTTAGCAGCCTCACGCAGGATGTTGAACGTGCCTTTGAGGTTGATCGCAATCTGCCGATCAAAGGTCGCGTCGTCGGTGTCGGCAGTAGTGCTGAGCGTCATGACGCCGGCGTTGTTAACCAGCACGTCGATGCCACCGAACGCAGCTTCTGCCACAGCGAACAACTCACTCACGGCGGCCGCATCACTGATATCTGCCTTCAACCTGGACGTGGACGCTGACTACCAGCACCTCCGTTAAAGCTATACGATACATATAGTTTAGTGCATGATCGAGCTGTCCAAGGCGGATGTAGGTGTTTTTGGCGGGCGCAGAGGGGCGACCGTAAAACATCAATTCCAGCATGTATCTATCGGTCGATTGCGTTTTCGTGAATCTAGGAAACGGTGTGCTAGTAAGCGCCACCAGTTGTGTTCGATTCTGAAGCGCTGCACTATACTAATCGTATAGCTAATGATAGTTTCAAAGCTGGGTGTGTGTCCGCGCCCGCTCGCTATCGCCAAAGCACATTACAAAAACAAATGGAGTGCGTTAATGACAACGACAAGGTACTGCTTGCACCTAGCGAAACTGCCGCTGGCCGTAAGCCTCGCATCTACTCTCGCCGTGCCTGCATTCGGTGCGTCTTTCAATATTGGCGAGATAGAGGGACATTTCGACTCGTCACTCTCTATCGGTGCAAATTGGTCAGTGCGCGGGGCAGACCCAGATTTAATAGGGAGAGTAAATGGTGGTAAGGCAGCCTCATCGACCAGCGATGACAACCGCTTAAACTTCAAAAAGGGAGAAACCTTTTCGAAGATTTTTAAGGGCATTCATGATCTCGAGCTGAAGTACGGTGACAGCGGAGTGTTCGTGCGCGGTAAGTACTGGTACGACTTCGAATTAAAAGATGAAGACCGTCTTTTCAAGAACATTGACGACCACAACCGCAAGGAGGCTGCTAAGTC
>NZ_JBBNAH010000589.1:0-19195 GCF_037994325.1 Pseudomonas sp. | reverse complement strand
AGTACAAACGACTCACCGCTGGTGTGGCTGAGCTTCAAGGTGCGCGGCGCCAGCAGTTGCAGTTCGTTGAGTTTGGCGACAAAGCGGCGGGTGCGTTCCATTTCGGCGGTGAAGTTTTGCAGGAACTGGATCATCTCTTCGAGGAATTCGCTGTTCTGGCCTTCTTCGGTGAACAGCTCACGGCCTTCGGCTTCATTCCAGCCCGGGTAGGCGGCGTCGAAACATACGGTGAAGTTTTCCGCGCCGTCTTGCGCCAGTACAAACGGATAACGACGCACGAAGGCAGGAATGTAGGTGTTTTCGGCCCATTGCTGGTCGGCGCCGACGTAGCCGTTGTGGCCTTCTTTCAGGCCCAGAAGGGCGATCGGCATGGCGTTTTCGCCTTCACCGATAAAGACGATGGGGTAGTGACGCGAGGCTTGGAAGAATTCCAGACCGGCTACCGGCACCAGGTGGGTGCTGGCGGCGAAATCGCTGTTGTTAAGGCCAGCGAGCTTGAGGGTTTTGTGTTCGTCGCGGTTGAGCGCTTTGATTTCTTTGTAAAGCAACAGAGTGGTCATGTAAAAAAACTCCAAAAAAGATGAATTAACGGATAACGATCTGGGCCAGCACTTGACCACTGTCCTGGTCCGCCACCACGTCTTTCAGGGTGTTGGCGGCCACCAGGCTGATACTCAAATGCTTGCCCCAGTTGAAGTTGAGCCCGGCACCGACGCTTTGCAGGTCGACATCGGCGGTGCCCAGCTCCATCGCCCTGCCATAGTCAAAGAACACAAACGGCTGCCAGCGCTCGCTGATGTTCCAGTAACTCTCCAAGTTCAGTGTCATGCCTTGTGGCGCGGCGATCACGCCAGGGTCATAACCGCGCACGCTGCTGATGCCACCAAACTGGTATAGCAAAGTGGACGGCAGGGTCTCAGTATCACTGGCGTATTGCCAACCGAAGCGACCCACTATCAGAAATTCCTTACCGATATTACGGCTCACGTAGGCGCTGCCATTTAACAGCTGGTAGCTGCCGCTTTCGCCGGTGGTTTGGTTGTCGGTATTGGCCTGGCGCAGGCGTTGTTCGTAGCGCACATACCAGGGCGCATCGCGGTATTCCACCTGGCCTTTGAGCAGCATTTCATCGGCGCTGGTTTCGCTCAGGCTCAGGCCTTCAATGGTGGTTTCCGATTCCTGGTGGTTGTAGCCCACGCCGCCGAGCCATTGCCAGTGTTCGTCCACCCAGTAGGGATGGTCGTAGCCGAGGCCGTAGGTTTGCGATTCGCCTTCGATATCCAACGCGGCCAATGGCCCGGTCTGGATTTGCAGGGTGTTGGCCCCCGCCTCCACATACACCACACCGTTGTAGCGGTTTACCGGACGGCTGTAGCGCAGGCTGCCGTATTGCGAGCCATCGGTGGCCACCGCGACAGCGCTCAGGGCATCGGCTACGCCTGTGGGCGAGAACCAGTTGAGGGTGCCGCCGTATTGCTCGCGGCCGGTGCTTTCGTTGCCGTAGTTATTGACGAACAGCGACCACTGCCACGGGTCCGGTTCAAACGCCTGCAGATCAACGCGCGTGGTGCCAAAGCTCTGCCCCGGCGCCAGGCTGGCGCTCACCTGCGGGCCTGGGGTGGTGGCGTTAAAGCGCTGAATCGAGGTCATCAGCGCGGTGCTATCGAGGGTTTCGCCTTTGCTTATTGCCAGGCGGTCCTGATAGAAACCTTCGTCAACATTCTTGCGATCCTGCCAGGCCACGCCATCGACCTTGGCTTCCACCAGCACTACTTTCAGCACGCCGTTTTCCAAGCCTTGCGGCGGAATAATTGCTCGTGCCGTAAGCTGCCCTTGGCTTTCATACAGCGCGTTCACTTCACGCAGCAGCGCATTGAGGTCGGCAAAACTGATGGCCCGCCCGAGGTACTTCTTGGCGATGCTTTCCAGCGCTTCTTTGCTGAGAAACATCGAGGCGTTAAAGCTCACGCCGCTGAGCTGAAATTGCTCACCTTGCGAAGGCAGCACCTGATCCTCCGGCATCTCACCGCGTAGCGCGGGCACCTCGACACGCTTGGCCCGCTCGTCATCGTTGCGTTGTTGCTGAATACGCTCGATCTGCTGACGTTGCAGGGTCGGGTCAAGCTGACCGGGAATCCCGGCCGGCACACCGCTGGGCAAGGTGGCGGCCTGGGCCACCCCTACACTTGCCATCAACACCCACGCTAAACCGCAACGGCTCACCCGCACGCTTACAGATCCCACTTGGTCGCTCCGTCCGTTTGCTCTTGGCCGGGCACGACGCTGTATTGCGGTTGCTGGCTGTCATCATTCATGTTCATGCGCGATTCCATACGCCCTTTACTCCAATTGGCCTTCCAGTCACCCGTCACGCCGTTGGTGCCTCTGACGACGTTAGTGCCGCCAATGGCCGATGCACCCGACTGCTCTCTGGAGCCGCGCGACATCATCTGCTCACTAAAGCTTGCCGCCGTAGTGCGCTGGGTGGTCACACCGGTTTCGGCAGGCGTTGGCGCATGGGTTTCGCTGAAGTTGGTCAGCAGCACCAAGTGCGTGTACTTGCGATGCAGTACATAGGCGTCGGTGGTGCTGGTGATGGCGTCCTGTTTCAGTTGGAAGGCCTTGTCCAGCTCATACAGCTGCACATCGGCAGTGGGCTGATAGAGCGGCGTCAGGTTATCCATCAGCACCGTGGCCGCCGAGGTGTAGAGCTTGAGGAAGTCCACACCCGAGGCATCACGCAAGTCGACTTTCGCGCCACTGCTGGTGATGGTGCTATCCACCACATGCAGACGCGGCGAAACGATATCGGCGGCATCCAGCTTAGTGACCAGGCGCGTGGCGTTGACCGCCCCGCTACCTTCTACCCACAGATTGAGTTGGCCAGCGCCGGTGTGGCGGCCGTACAGCTCGATATCGGCGCCGTGCATATCCACCGAGTTACCGATATTGGCGTCGGCCACACGAATCAAGTTGCCCGACCACAGGCTCAAGGTCGGCGCAGTGGCCTTGGTGAGCACGATGCTGGCGTTGCTGGCCACACCGTTGCGCCAACCGGCGTTGATACGGGCGTCGCCATCGGCGCTGAGCACGCGGCCTCGGGTGTCTGTCAGGCTGTCGAGCAGCACTTGGCCGCCGGCGACCAGGCGATCAAAGAAAATGCTGTCGTCGGTGGAGCGCCAGCTCTGGTTGCCCAGGCTGGAGCTGGTGCCTTTCACTTCGATCAGACCGCGCGCGAGCAAATCGATATAGCTGCTGGAGGCCAGGTCGTTAACCTTCATCACCCCGCCAGACGTCGCCGAAATATGTCCCGCACCCGCCGTGAGCAGCGGCGTGCTGATATTGCCAGAGGCGTTCAAGACGATATCGCCCGTCTGGCTCACGCCGTTGTACGGCAAGCCAGTGGAGACGATACCGCCGGTGCCATTGGTCATATTGCCAACGGTGATCGCGCCATCCTGCGCAGTCATGCTGATATTGCCGCCGGCCTTCACCAGATTGGCAATGGTGATGAACTTGCCGGACACAATGCTGGCATCGCGGCCAGCGGTCACGTTGGTCAGGTTTACCGCGCCGCCGATGATAAAGCTCAGGTCGCGGCCGGCTTCGGCATCGCCGTTCAGGTCCAGATCACCCCCCACACCCACGGTGAGATCGCGACCGGCCTTGAGCGAGTACTTACCGCCAAACTTCACTTCCGGCATCGACAGGTCGCCATTGGCAATGATCGACACATCACGCTTGGCCTCGACTTTCAGGCCGGTGATATCGCCGTCGCCATTGGCCAGCAAACCGGTGCTTTGCAGGAACACATCCTCATCCAGGCTTTGCACGCGGCCGAAGAACAAGTTGCGGCCCTTGATCACCACTTGTTTGTTGGCTTCGGCATTGCCGCCGAATACATCGCCATCGGTTTCGACGTAGACGTTTTCGGCCGACTTCAGGTGCCAGTTGCTTGGGTCCAGCACAGTCGGGTCAAGCGGATCGGCCAGCACGCCAAAACGAATGGTGCCTAGCGAACCCGGCTTGGTGGTGAGCTTCAGGTCACCGCCGCTGTAGCCCTTGAGAATGGTCAGGTTGCCGTTGGTAAGCGCGGTCAAGGTGGTCAGGGCATTGACCACACCGAGATCCGCCGAGCCCGATACCAGGTCAATAAACTGCGTATCGCTGTCCAGCTTATCTGCCGCAAACAGGTCGCGGGCTTTCAGCGAGAGCTTGCCGGTGCTGCTGTGCAACGCGTGCAGGTCGGCGCTGCCGACATCGTAAAGCGCATCACCGACTACCGTGGCATCGTGGCCGGTCCAGTCGCCCAGGCCGTTCACACTCAGTGTGCCATCGACCACCAGGTCGCCGTAGCGCAATGTCGTGCCCGCCACACCACGGTGGTGCAGCACGGTATTGCCGGTGCTGCTGGCCGAGTCCATATCCAGTACGCCGGCCACATTCAGGTCGAGATCACCGGTGACATCCAACGCCCCGATGTCCGAGCCACTGCCGATGTACAGGGTGGCATCGTCGCCGCTGGTCAATGCGGCCAGCTTTAGATCGCCACTCAAGGTGAGCGAGGTAAGGCCGGCAACACTTGCGCTGCCGACGCGGGCGTTGGCCCCAGTCAACGTCCACGGGCCGTTGGTGGTCAGGCTATCCAGGCGCAGATCGCCGAGCAGGTCCATGGTGACGTTATGACCGCTGCCGCTGGTGCCAACGATGGCCGTACCGATATCCGCGCTGGCCGCTTTCAGGCTCCACACGCCATCCACAGCATTGACCGCATCGGCGCTAAACGCCCCGCCGATATCCATCAGCACATTGCCGTGGTCGCTGGTCACGTTGCCGGTAGCCAGGCTAAAGCCGCTGCCGTTTACATCAATGTTGTTGTAGGCCAGCAGGTCGCCAATGTTCAGCACGCCGAGGCCACGCAGTTGCACAGCGCCGGTCTGGCTTTGCACCTTGGCCAGGGTCAGGTTGCCCAGCGCTTGCAGCGTCAGGTTGCCATGGCTTACCAGGCTGCCGCTGGTAACGCCGCCTGCCAGTTCAAGGAACAGCTGGCCGCTGGCGCTGACGTTAACGTCTTTACCCTGCACGCGCAGGTAACGGCTGGCCGCACCGATATCGCCGCTGGCGCTTGGCGTGCCGTTGCTGGTCAGGCTGACGCTGTCGGCACTCCACAACGCGCCGTTGGCGTTGCTTTGCAAGGTCTTGGCAGTGAGCGCGAGGTTGCCGTTCGTGCCGGTTACCGTCAGGGCGCCAAGGTTGGCGTTATTGCCCAGGGTGGCTTGCAGGCTGGTGGCCGCGGTCACGCTGTTGCCGGTGGCCATGGTCCAGTTGCTGCCCAGGTCCATCAGCAGCGCGCCAAGGGTCCAATTGCCACTCTGACTGACGCTGTTGGTTTGGCCGATATCGAGCAGACCATCCACTGCGGCGGTGCGGATATTCAGGGTGCCCGGCTGCGGGTTGGCGCCTTGCAGGCCACCGATATACGCGCTGCCATCCACATCCAGGTCGATCTTGTCGGTCTGGCTGCTGAGCTGAATACGCTGGCCTGCCGAGCCGGCAGTACCGCCGACTTTCAGGTTGATATCGCCGCCGGCCAACAGGTGCTCGCCGCTCAGGCCGGCGCCAATCAGGTTGCCGCCGACATTCAGGGTCAGCGCACCGTTGCCGGTGGTCAGCCGCTGAATGCTGAGGTTGCCGGCCTGGGTCAGGTTGATGGCTTTGGCCGCGCGAGCCGTGAGGTCGCCGCTGACGTTGATGTTCAGGCTGCCCTTGCCGCCGATAGTGCCGCTGGACGATTCCAGGACCACGTCGCTACCGGTAACCACCACATTGCTGCCACGGGCGCTTTCGATATTGCCGTCGGTTTTGATGCGGACGGTATCGCCCTGCACGTTGTAGATATTGAAGTCTTGCGTACCGCCCAGGTACACGTCATGGGCAGCGGTAACGGTGATGTTGCCGCTGGCGCTGACGTTGATGTCATCGCGCTGAACGATGCGCAGCTTGTTCGGCTGGCTCGGGTCATCGACATACACATCATCGAGTTCCGCGCCGCCTAGGGCCGCGAGCTGCGCCGGGGTCAGGTTGGCGACGCCGACGTTCAAGTCCACCAGCACATCGTTGGCCAGCACATTGCCGACACGATTGGCTTGCAGGGTAACGTTGGCGCCCTGAATGTTGAATTTCTCCACCTTCACCTGGGTGTCGGTGCCACGGTTAACCAGCGCCGACGACAGCGAGTAACGCAGCTGCTCTTCGCTCCATTTGGCGGTTTTGTCCAACGCCGCGTTTTCGGCAGTAGTCAGGGCGTAGCTGTAGTGGCTGTCGTACACCGCACCACCGAACTGATCGTGCAAGGCCAGGTAGTCGGCATTGGCCCGCGCCTGTTCAGCGGCAATCTGCGTGGCGGTCAAGCCGAGGCCTTGCATCTGTGCCACTTGCTCGCTGCTAAAGGCCACCTGGTCAAGGTCAAACACTTGCCCGCCGCGCAGGTTCCAGTAGCGCTCGTAGCTGGCTTGGCCGGCTTTGATCAGTTGCGCTTTTTGCGCGATCAGGGCGGCATCGGCTGCGGCGCCGGTCAGGCCCATATCGGCCCACAGTGCACGCAGTTTGGTCAGGTCGCGTTCGTCGTAGGACAACGAGGTATTGCCATCGAGGATGTCGCCGTTGGCCACCTTAAGGTGCACATCGCCGCCGGTGATCACTTGGTCCACCAGCAAGTCGCCGCTGGTTTCGTTAAGGAACACACCGCCCACCGAGGCGGCGTTCAAGCTGGCTGGCGAGCTGCTGATGGCGCCGTTGTCGGTGTTGGTGTCGATATTCACCAGGGCGCCGGCAGCGCCCACCGAACCGTGGGTGGAAATCAGGCTGATGCCATGGCCGCGCAATACCGCGCCGCCTTGGGTGGTGATAGTGCCCTGGGCCTTGATGCTCAGGTTGCCGCCCAGCGCGTCCATGCGGCTGATGGTCAAGCCGCCGTTACGGCCGCTGAACGACACATCGCCTTTCAACGATTTGGCGGAGAGCAAGTTGCTCACCTGCACCACCACGGCCTGGGCCGCACTGCCAATGCCGGTACCGGCGTCGATGGTGAGGTTTTTCGCCTGCACCACCGCACCCGTTGCACTTTGAATCAGCGCGCCATTGGTTTGGATGGTGGTATTGCCGTTTTGGTTAAACAGCGAGCCCAGCAGCACCACGTTGCCTTGCGAGGCCACGTCGATCAGGCCGGTGTCGGAGCCGGTGAACTGGATATTGATCGGGTTATCGGCGGCCACGGTAAAGCGGTTGATCACCTTCTGGCCTTGGGCAACGGTGGTTTCCAGCCAGCTGCGCTTGACCTGACACCAAATGAATTTCTTCTCGCAGGTGGTCCAGTCGCGGGTGGAGGTATGGGGCTGATCACCGTTGTTGTAAACCTCGGTGGCCTTCTTCACCTCACCGGACGCCACGTTGCCGTCGCTGCCCATGTACTCGGCACCATCAATCGGCCGCTCGGCGGAGTTTTTCACGATCGGCGTGCCGTAGACGGTGCCATCACCGACATTGAACGCACCCCAGAAGCTGTCTTTGTAGTAGGTGGTGATGGTGGTGCTGACGCGGTCCTGGCCGGTCAGCCAGGTGTAGGAGCGATCAGTGACCGGGGCGTAGCTGGTGGTGCGGCCATCGCTGATACGCACGTTGGCCTGGGTCAGCACACTGGCACTGTCGCCCTGGCGCAGCATGATGTTGTACAGACCGGTGGCGGCGTTGAGATCGCGGGTGTAGATCGACGACCACACGTACTCGTTGCCGTTGCTGTCGCGGCGTACATCGTTAAGGCGCAAGGTGCCTTCGGTGCCGGCGCCGAGGTCGATCTGGCTGAGGCCGATCTGGTAGCCGGTGTTGTTTTTGATCTGTACCTGGCTGTAGCCGTCGAGCACGTTCAACTGACCATTGCCGGTGCTCATGATGTAGCCGGTGAGCTCCATATAGCCGCCGGCCACGTCCACCGAATCGAGCACGATGGTTTTGCTGCTGAAGTCGTAGCCGTAACCCAACTCGCCGGTGCGTACGTTGCGGCTTTTCAGCTGCACAAATGCCGGGCCGGTCTTGGCGTCATACGCCGCTTGGCCAGCGGCGATGGTGGCCGCCAGGCCGCTGCTGTTGTCGATGGTCACGGTCCACACCGGCACGCCGCTCTGGATCAGACCATTGATGTTCAGGTATTGCGCGGTGATCACCACGTTATTGCCGACCACGGTGCCCGAGCCTGCCGCCGGCGCGGTCAGGGTCATTTTGCCGTCGGCGGCGGTGGTGTAGTTGGTGGCCGGGTCGCCGCCAGCGTGGAAGAACGGGTTCTCCGAGTTCAAGACGAAGTCGCGGCCGGCGGTGATGGCCAAGGTTTTGCCACGAATATCGTAGTTGGCGTAGATGCTGCCGTACTTGGCCTCGACGCTAACCAGACCGCGCTGGTTAAAGATACGACCGTCAACATAAATGTCTGGCGCCGGTGCGCGCAGCCCATCGACGCCGGTGACCCCGGTGGATGGGTTGTAGTTATTGACCACCTTGATCACCGGGTCCGGCGAGGTAGCGGAAACGGTGATGGAGGTGAAGTTCGCCTGGTTTTTGTAGCCGGTGGCGTTGGCGGTATTGATCGCCGTGGCGGTGCTCATCGAGGCATCGTTAAACAGCAACTGGCCGCCTTCGCGAAACGGCACTTCCAGGCCAAGGAGGCGCAAAAAGGCCGAGCTGTTATTGATCACTTCAATCTGCGCATCACCAGGGGCGCGCAGCTTGCCGCCGCCAACCAGGGCGTCGCCAGTGACCAGCACGTTGCCAGGCTTGGCCAGAATCGGATCGAGAACAAAAATATCAATGCTCTGATCTTTGGCCAGGGTGGCGCCGCTGCCGGTGTTGCCGCCCATTTCGGTGTACAGCGCATCCAGGGCTTTGCGCAGAATGGTTTGCTCGGCCGTCATCGCCGTGCGTTCCACGGCCGACAGCCCGTAACCGACCAGTTGCTTGGCCAACTGCTCCAGGCGCGCGGTGATGTACTGCGAATAAACGCCGGTTTCCAGGTGGTAGGTGATGTTGGTGTCGCTGGTGATCACCTTGGGTGTCACCGAGATCGCGTCACTGTCGGTCAGGGTCATATTGGCCAGTTCAGCCAGGGTTTTGCTGACGCCGTTGACCTTGTATTCCAGGCCCTCAATCACCACCGAACGCTTGTTGAAATAACCGGCGTTCAATGCCCCGTCGACACGCACCACACCCAGCGAATTGTTGGTGGTGCTGCCCGACTCAATCTCCACCGACAGGCCGAGCAAGCTCAGCGCTTCGGTGTACAGGTCTTTGGCTACACCTTTGCCCAGCAGGTTGCCCCAGCCCTTATCGGCGTAAGCGAACACATCACCGACGCTGTTGACCTGGCTACCCACGGCCACATCGATAGTGGCATTACGGTTGTAGGTGGCGTCGGCGTTCGGCTTGGTGGAAACCGGGAAGGCGGTGTTGTTCCACAGGTCGGTGCGCGCGGTCAGGGTCGCCTGGTTGGCAAAACCACTGACGGTTTGACCGGCGTACAGGCGAATGTCGCCGTAGCCAAGCAGGGTCGAATTGCTGCCCAGCACCACGTCGTAGTTGGCGTTGACCCGCGCCAGGCTATTGCCTTGCGCAGCACCCGCCAGGCCCCAGGTTTTTGCCGTTACGGCGGTGTCGATCAGGTAGTCGCCGCTGCCGCTGAGCACGATATCGCCGATGCTCATCATGTCGGCATTGGCGCCAACGCTGACCTTGGCGTTGGCCTTGGTCACATCCACTTGCGACTTGGCCAGGGCGATAGCAATGGCACCGCCGCTGTCCAGGCGCACTTTGTCGTAGGCGGTGACCTTGTTATAGGCACTCACCAGCATATTCACCGGCACACGGAAGTCGCCGATCAGGTGCAGGTAGGTGGCCGCGCCAATCAGGCTCTGGGTATCCAGGGCGATGGTGGAAATGCTCTGCCCGGCGGCGGCATCCACGACGCCACCGGAACCGGATTTGACGTTGTAATCGCTGCTCTGGGCTTTGGTGACCAGCGCCTTGGCGCTTTGCTCGTAGGCGTAGCTGTTAACCCGTGAACCGCCGACCAACTCGGTGCTGGTGGTCAGGTTCAGCGAGTTGCCGGCGTGGGCACCGCTGGCACCGACCAGGGAGGCGTTAACGCTGTCGACAAAGGCGTTGAAGTTGCTCTGGTGCAGGGCACTGAACAGCACCTTCTGGAACAGCGCATCGCGGTTGGCCACGCTGTCATCTTTACCGCGTGCATACAGCAGCGCTTTGGTCGTGCTGTTATCGCTGGTGGTGGCAACGGCTGCTGCGCCGCTGATCAAACCGCCTTGGCCGGACGCAGCGCTGGCGAGGTTATCAACCACGCCGGTAGCGCTGACGGTAAGGGTGCCCATGTTGCCGCTGAAACGACCATTGACCAGCGCTTGCGTGCTGCCGGTGGCGCTGGCATTGGCCACGGTAGCCCCGACCGCGTAGTAGCCGGCGGCATAACCTTCGGCAGCGGCGCGCTGGCTGACACTGCGCCCGGCGCTGAACGTCCAGTTACCGCCGCTCAGGCCAATAAACTGGCTGCTGGCGTCGGTCTGTACCAGGCTGGTGCTTTCGTTGCGGGCGGTGGCGACCACGGCGTTAGCCGATACGCCCAAGCCGCCGCTGACGCCCAAACCGTGCACATTGACGGTGTCGTTGCTGCCGTTCTGGGTGACTTGCGCGCTAAGCAGCGCGCTCTTGCCTTGCAACTGTGTGCCGCTGCCAAGGATCACGCTGGTGCTGGTTTTCGCTAGGGCGTCGATCACCGAGGCGCCAGCAGATACCAAACCGCCAAGCACAGCGCTGAGGGTTTCAGCTTTCAGTTGCGGCGTCGCTTCGGCTTTCAGGCTTAGGGCATTGCTGGCGGTCAGCTTGGCGTTGGCGCCAACGCTAACGGCAGCGCTGCTCTGGTCCGAGGCTTTGACCACGGCGGCATTCAGGCCGACCAACAAGCCACCTGCCGCGCCCTGGGCTTTCAGGCTGACCGGCGCTTGCGAGCTGGCGCTCAGGCCAATATCGCTGCCGCTCAAGGTGGAACTGGCGGCCACGCTGGTGGCCACCGTGCTGTTATGCGCCGCCACCCCCAGAACCAAACCAGCGCCACCGAGGCCGCCGACGGTTACGCCGAGCGCTTGTACATCCAGACCCTGCTTATCGCTGGCCGAGGCATTCAAGGCGTTAGTGGCGGCAATGGTGCCGCTGAGGTTGGCGTTTACCAGGTTGTTCAGTACCGCCACGCCGACCGCCGCGCCCAGGCCAATGCCCAGACCACCAGCGCCGGTAACGGCTTTAACGTTGACCGCTGGCGAGCTGTTCAAGCTCTGCGCCAGGGCGCTGAGGTTAAGGCTGCCAGTGGTCAGGCTAGCGCCGACCACTTCGGCGATAACCCGTGCGTTGGACAAGGTGTAAGCGATACCGGCGCCAAACGCCGAAGTACCACCGGCCACTACGCTGCCGGCGAGGTTGCTGGAGTACAGCTTGTCGCTGGCAGTCACGTTGCTGGCGCCCTGCACTTTCACCGTGCTGGCGCTGACGCGGGCGACGGTTTCCTGCTTGTAGTTGGTGTTCTGCAGGCGCGACTTCACCGCCACGTTGGTGGTGGCCGCGGTCAGGCGCGCGGTGTCGCTGCTGTTGCTGGTGGTCACCAAGGTGGCGCGGCTGCCATCGCTTGGCAGATTGACCTTTTGATAATCCAGATTGGCGTTGCCTTTAGAGCTGAGTTTGTCGCTCTGCGCCAGGGTGCCGTTGCCGCCGTTATCCAGCTCATCCAGCGGGTTGCTGCCTTCCTGCGTCAGTACGCCGGAACCAAGCAGGAGCAAGCCGATGCTGCCACCCAGCGACGAGGATGCCGACAGGCTGCCGGTGACGGTGGTCAGGCGCGCATCCACTTCACGTTGAGCGTCGATGGTCAGTTGGTTGGCCAGGTACGCCGTGCTGTTAAGCATCTGCGCGCGGGTGGCACTGTTGGCCACCAGCACACTGGCAGCGGCGCCACCAGAAGCGCCACCGACAGCGACCGAGCCACCATTAAGCAAGGCATCGAGACGGTCTTTGGCGCTGACGCTGAGGCCACCGGCATAGGTGCTGCTGGTGCCGATATCGGCGTAACCGACACCGGCTTCGGTGGTGTTTTCCAACATCACCACAGTGGTGGAACCGGCCACCGCTACGCCTGCGCCCGAAGCGCTGATGGCATTGGCACGCACGCCCGTGATGGTGTTGGCATCAACGCTGATCTGCCCACTGCTGGCCACGCTGGTGCGCGAGCCGCCGCTGGCTTGCTCGCCAATCCAGGCGCGCACCAAGCTTTGGTTGCTGGCGTAACCCACGCTGGCACCCACGCCCACTGCGCCGCCGGACAAGGTGCCGGCGTTCGGCGACAGACGATTGAGCGCCGCTGCATTGAGCTTCAGCGAACCCACATCGAGTTTGCTGCCGGTATTCACCAGCGCCTGGGTGCTGCCCTTGACGATCAGCACACCGCCACTGCCGGCCACGCCAACAATGCCACCGCCCAGGGTGGTGACGATATTGCTCGCTGCTTGCGTGGAGTTGGCACGTACCAGGGTTTCACCACGGCTATCAAGGATGACGTTGCTCAGGCGCGCGGTGGTTTCGCGGCTCATGATCGTGGTGTCGATGGCGGCCGCTACTGCTGCGGCACCAAGCGATACCGCGCCGCTAAATACGCCGCCAAAGGTAAAGCTATGGCTGGCGGCGCCTACGCTGACTTGCTGAGCAGCACTGGCGCTGGAGGCGTTGCTGCTGTCTTGGTTGATCTTGGCGCCATCGATATAGGCGCTGGTTTTGCCACCCACCAGGCTGGTGTTGCTCAGGCCGGAAATGGCCGCGCTGGCAATCGGCACCAAGCTGACGGCGGTGCTCAAACTCAACTGGCCAAGCTGCTGCAACGAGCCGGCGCGCACGGCCAGGCCGTGCACCGTTTCCAGGCCCGTTTTCAGGTCCAGGACCGGGTTGAACTGTTGCGCGTCGGACCAGCTATTCACATCCGGGGCATTGCTGAGAATGCCGTTATCCACCGACAGACCATTGCTGCCGCCGCCCAAGGCATCAACCTGGGTGGCGGTGCCAGAGATGCCCGCTTCGGTGCTGCTTTCCAATTGGTTAACGGTGACCAGGCCGGCCACTGCCGCATTGCCGCTACCGGCTACCACCAGCGCGGCGGAACGGATCACGTCGCGGTTATTGGCCAGTACGCCGATGTCTTCCTGGGCGTTGACCAACGCGCCATCTTTGATCAGCGCTTTGCTCGAGGTTTGAATCAGGTTGCTGGCCACGCCTGCCGACACCGCAGCGGTGCCAGAGAAACCGGCAGAGATCGACGCCGACTGAATATCGGCCTCGGAGCCCGCCGTCACCAGCAGTTGCTTAACGGTCCAGGCGCTGAGGTCTTTATTGCCGGACAGACGCGCTTCAATCTGGTTGGTAATGCGGTTAACCGCTGCCGCCACACCCACCGCCACGCTGCCAGCGGCAACAGCGCCACCGGCCAGGGAGTTGATGGTGGAGTCGTCTTTGGCGCTGATCAGAATGTTGTCAGCGTTGCCTTTGCTGGTGTCGATGGCGGCGGTGGTCAGTGCGCCGATCAGATTGGTGGTGTTGGAGAACACCGCCGCGCCAGTGCCGGCACCGGCGCCGCTAAGGGCCAGGGTGTCGATTTGCGCGGTGGTCAGCGCCGAGACGGTGACCTTGGTGAAACTGGCAGTGCTGTCCAGGGTCAGGCTGCTGTTTTCGATCAGCGCTTTGCGTTCCTGGGTAATCTGGGTGACGGCCACAGCACCAGCGCCCGCACCGGTGCCGGCACCTTGTACGTTACCGGCGAGGGTTTTCACCGTGGCGCTGCCATCTTCCACCAGCACATTGACCGTGTCAGCGCCGGTCAGGGTAACGCCGCTCAGGGTGGCGAGGTCTTTGCCATCGAGCAGGTTGACGGCCACCGAGGCCCCCACGGCGGCATTGGCTGCACCACCAGCGCCGACAGCGGCGGAGCGCACGGCCATTGAGCCTTTGGTTTGCACGTTCAGCACATCGGCCAGGTTTAGCGTGCTGCTGCCAATGCGTGCTTCGCGGGTGACGCTGATCAGGCTATTGGCATCCGCCGCACCCACCGACAAACCGCCGCTACCGGTGACGGTGGCAGCCAGGGCATTAATGGTGCGGTCGCCTTCGACGCGCACGTCGAGAGAGTTAGCACCGACGGTGCTGCCAACAATAGTGGCGCGCTCGGTGCCCTTGAGCACACTGGTGGTCACCGCGCCGTTGACGGCGATATCACCGCCGCCACCGGCGGTGACGGAAATGGTGTTGACCTCTTGGTCGGCGCCCACTCGCACCAGCGCCTTATCAAAACCGCTAACGCTGGAATCGGTGATCTGCGCGGTGCGGTCGACATTGATCACATTGACCGCCGACGCCGCGCCAAACGAGCCGGTGCCGCCATAGGTCACGGCGCCGGCCAGCGAGCCGATGGTCAGGCCGTCAGTGGTGCTGGATTGCACACTGAGGTCGCTGCCGCCGGTTTGCGTGACGGTGCTGTTTTCGATGCCGGCGTAATCCTTACCTTGGATCACGTTATTGACCGAGGAGATATTCACCGCGCCAGTGCTGGCGCCGGCACCACCGACGGCGATGCCGTAGATTTCGCCATCCAGGCCGCTCTGCACATTCAAGTCGCCGGTCAGGTTGACCGTGCTGTCTTTCAACGTGGCACTGCGCGTGCCGGTCAGCAGGTTGGTGGCAAAGGCGGCGCCAATCGCCGCACCGCCGTCAGCCAGGGAAATATTGCCCGCGGCGGCCCAGATGCTGTTGCTCAGGCCCGGCTGGGTGGAATACAGGTTCAGGGCCTTACCGGTGAAATTGCTCTGGTTGAGCAGCGCTTGCGTGGCGCCGGCAATGCGGTTGTAGCTCACCGAGCCGGTCAGGGCAGTGCCGCCGGAACCCGCAGCACCGGCTACGGCCACGCTGCGGATCTGGCTTTGTTGCGCGGCAATCACGTTGGCAGTGCCGTCCAAGGTGGCGGTGACGTAGGCCAGTTGGGCCAATACGGTTTGTTCAATATCGGTGATCGCCACCGCGCCACCGATTGCGCCTTTGCCGCCAAAGGCAATGGCGCCAGCCAGGGAGTAATAACCACCGGCTTTCTGGGCGCTCAGGTCGAGGGTTTTGGCTTTGATGGTCAGCGGTGCGCTGGCGGTGCCGAGAATCTGCGCGGTCACCGTGCCACGGTCGACCACGGCCGTGCCCGACCCCAGCGAAGCGCCTTTACCTGAACCGGCAAAACCCACTGCGGCAGCCAGCACTTCGGTGGCGTTAAAGGCTTCGACTTTGAGCGCGCCGGACAAGTCGGTGGTGACATTGCCCATGCTCGCCAGGTAATCGCTGCCGGCATAGATCAAACCAAAGGCTGCGCCGCCTGCGCTTTTGCTGCCAATGGCCACGGAGCCGGCAATGCCCAACAGCGCTTCGCCGGACACATGGCCATCAAACAGCGACGTGGTGGCGCCATCGTACTTGCCGTCGTTGTTGGCGTCGCTGCCGTCGGTGGTGGTGGCGCTGGCGTCGATGCTGCTGAGGCTGTCTTCATAGCCCAAGTTGGTGCCGGCCAGGGTGCCTGCGGCATTGCTGTCGAACTTGCTGTCCAGCTCGGTCAGGTCGGAGACGCTGCGCGCCTGCACATTCACCGCACCGCCGGTCAGGCTGGATTTTTTCAGCACGCCGCCGCTTGGCGTATAGCCATCGACGCGGGCAGTCACTTGGTTATCCAGGTAACCGGCAAAAATCGACGCCGCCCCGGCTTCGCCAGACGTGCCAGCAACGCCCAACGCGGCCAGCAGTGTTTGCGTAGCGCTGTAGGCGCCAACATCCAGCGTGGCGAATTTGCTGGCGGTGCTGCCCAGCCATTCGGCGCTAATGGTATTGGCCAGCAAGGCTAGGGTGACCGAGGCGCCATAGGCACTGCCGTTGGCGCCCTTGGCACCGGCAAAGGCACCGCCGCCAATCAGCGAACGGGAACGGTCATAGGCCAACACTTGAATGGTGCTTGGCGCGCTCTGGCGGCCGGTAACCGTGCTGTTCACCACCTGGGCATGGGTGGTGTTTTTAAATTGTGCGTACGAGCCGGAAATGGCTTTCGAATCGTTGGACTGCGAACCCGAAGTGGCCACCGCCAGGCCCAGGCCCATGGCGATCAGGTCACCATCGGTGGCGGCATAGACTTTCAGCAGGTCGTTGTTATTCAGCGTGGTATTAACCACCTCAGCCGTGGTGACGTTGCCGAGCAAGTTGGCGGCAATCGCGCCGGAGAGTGCCGAGCTGGTCTGCGACTGGTTGCCGTTTTTTGCCAGGGTCAATGCCCCGGCACCTGAGCCAGCAAACTGGTGGGTCTGGTTCAGCGCCAGCACGTTGACCTTGCTGCCTTTTACCGCCGGGTCGCGCGGGTCGAGCACGATATCGGCCAGACGCGCGCGGGTATTTTGCCGCGATACGTTAACGCTGGCCGAACCGGCCGCAGCCAAGGCGGACTCGGGAATATCGCCGGTACGAGTGGGGTCGTCGTCGAGCAGGTTTTTCACCTGGTTCCACTTGGCCTTGGCTTCGGCCAGCACATTGCTCAGGCCCTGGGTAACCGAGCCAAGCAAGGTGGTGGCTTTGCTCGCCGCGCCGCCGGAGGCGTCCTGGTTAGCGGTGGCGGCGTCCTGTTTTTCCTTGTCGGTACGCGCAACGCCACCGGCCAGGGAGAAAGCACCGCTCTGGCCCTGGGACAAGGCCTGCATATCCAGTTCATCAACCGTCCAGGTCGACGACACACCCAAGGCACCGCTGCCGCTCAAGGCACGCCAGGCGCGGTTGTCGCCGACCAAGGCTTCAACGTCGGTATCCACCTGATTAACCGCCACGCCAATACCGACGCCGGTGTCTTCGGAGAAGCCCAAGGCGCCCGACGCGCTCCACAGGCCCAGGACATGCTTGGCATCCAGATCGACACGCTCGGCGCTGATGGTGGCGCCGTTGTTGATCGATGCGTTGACCGTGGTGTCGAGCAAACTCAGCACCAACGAGCCATTGCCGGCGGCGCTTGGGCCTTTGCCAGCGGACGGGCTGATGCCAATGATCAGGTCTTTTTCTTTGGCCGCAACCGACAGCGCCTTGGTGCTAACGTGGGTGCCGGCACCGATACCGGCCACGGCGGAGCTGTCATGCAAAATGATGTTCAAGCCAGCGCCGACGGCACTGCCCTTTTCCGACTTGGAACCAAACAGGGCAATGCCGAAGTTACCGGCAACGGCCAAGCGCTCCACGCGGTTTTCCGCCAACAGGCTGACCGGTGCGGCCCAGTTGTTGGCGCCGCTGGCCAGGGCCTTGTGGCTCCAGTTATCGGTTTGCAGGGTCCAGGTTTTCAGCAGCGTGCCGTTGCCGTCCACGTCGCGCCATAGCTCACTGCTCCAGGCGCCGGTGCCGCTGGTGGTCAGGCTGCTGTTGTCACCGACCCAGGCGGCGGCGTTGATATCGTTCTTCATCACCGACACCGCGCCGGCCAGGCCGAGTTTGTCGGCCTCACCGGTGGCGTTGGCGTATTGGCTAGGTAGGTCGCCAGGGCTGGACAGCGCGCTGACCATATCCTTCAAGCCGCTGTACACATCGCTCAACGAACTCCACTCGTTGAGGCCGGTGAAGGCCTCACCGGCTTTATCGTTGATCGGCAATTCGTTTTTCGCGCCCACACCGATATGGCTGGCTTTAACCGTGACGTTATCGCCGATCAGCGCCTTGGTGTTTTGGTGCAGCTCGTTGTAGACCATGGCCACGCTCATGGAGCGGGCAGTGGTGTCTTTTTCTTTGACGTTGGAGTTGATGGTGCTGGAGGCGGTGTTACGCAAGCTGGCCTGGTACTGCAGGGCCTGCACGCTGACGTCACCGCTCACATCCACACTCAACGTGCTGCTGCCGCTGGCACCCAACAGGGCTTGGGCGTTGTGGGTCGCCTGGGTGATCACCACGGCCGAGCCGACGCGCAAACTGCTGCCATTGGTAGGCTTGCTTTCGTCCAGGGTCAGGCCCAGCAGGCTGGTGATTTTCGGCGTAATAAAGCTGATGGAAGGGCTGGTCAGCTTGGAGAACAAGAACTCTGAAGTGCCCTTGCCTACCTTGACCTCGGCCTTGGCCGCCTGCTCGTAAATGATGTCCAGCGCACTGACGTTGAGGTTACGGCCCTTGCTCAGGTCTGCGTTGAACTGGCTCTGGGTGCTGCTCTTGAAATTCGACAGAGCCAGCGCCGGACCACCACTGGCACCCAGGCCCACGGCCTCGAAGGACACGTTGTTTATCAGCGTCTGCTCGGCCAGCGCACGGGCGGTGATATCGCGGGTGACATCCAGCACCGCGCCTTTGTTGACGGTGACGTGGGTATCCAGATCCGTCACCGCCATACCAAAGGCAAAGCCCATGGTGGTCAGCGCGTTGCCTTGCGCGTCATGGCTGTTGACCGCTTTGGTTTCCAGGTCGAGCACGTTGTCGCTGCTGGCTTGCAGCAGCAGGTCATTGCCGGCAGTCAGCTTGGCGCCGCTGGCCACTTCCACCGAAGTGATGCCTTTCAGGCTGCCGTAGGTCAGGCCCAGGCCAAAAGGAATCAGGCTGTTCAGCCCTTCCACTTTGCCATTGATATTGCTGTCGATATGGCGCGTGCTGCTGGCGGTCAGGCTGAGGTTATTGCTGGCTTTCAAGTCAGCGGTGGCGCCGACCGTTACCTTGGCATCCGAGCTGACCACTTGCAGGCCGATAAAATCTTGCAGCGCCAATAGCTCGCTGAAGTTGCCCGGGTCGCTGGCCAGCATCGACTTGAAGTCGTCGCGGTTGTAGGTGTTTAGCGAGTCGTACAGGGTGCCGAACGCGGTGAGGTTGTCCAGGCTGAGCAGGCTACTGGCCCACAGTGGCTTGATGATCGCCTTGCTCTGCGCGTCGATGACGATATCGCGGCCTTTGATCAGGCCGTTAACGGTGATGCTGGCATTGGCGCTGGTCCAGCCTGCCAATTGTTGATCGGTGGCCAGCGCCTGCACGGTGACCTTGCCGGACTTAGTGCCATCGCTGCTGTGGCTGGCATCCAGGGTGGAGC
>NZ_JBBNAH010000588.1:0-5575 GCF_037994325.1 Pseudomonas sp. | reverse complement strand
GTATTTGCCGGGCTTCTTTTTGTCTGCAATTTGCTACTAATTAACCAACTTAAAGCGGCAATGCATAAGTACCCGTTACATGGGCCACTAAATTGTCATCATCGCCTGCTGAATATAACGACACTTCGCACACTGCCTGCCGCCGACTTAGTTTAAGTATTTGCGCATGGGCGATCAGGTCTACCGGTTTGGGCTTGGCCAGGAAGTTGATATTCAGGTTGGCGGTTACCGCCATTTCCACTTTGCCCAGGCGCCCCAGCACCACGGCGTACATGGCTGCATCCGCCAGCGCCATGATGGTCGGCCCTGAAACGGTGCCACCGGGGCGCACCAATTTGGCCTGGAACGGCACGCGAGCGTAGGCGTTGTTGGCATCCAGGCGATCGATACACAGGTCGATATCCTCAGCCATGGGCACGCCAAAGCGGATCAATGCTTGTACTTGCTCGGCAGTCAAAGCGCTCACTGGAAACCCCTTACATTGCAATGGTCTGAATCCTGTACGCGACAGAACTGGCCCCGTACAATGCCGAGCTATTCCTTGCCCTCGCAACTGATATAACGGCCAAACATGCGTACCAGTCAGTATTTGCTCTCGACCTTAAAAGAAAACCCAACCGACGCCGTCGTGGTCAGCCACCAGTTAATGCTGCGTGCCGGCATGATCCGCAAACTGGCGTCCGGCCTGTACACCTGGCTGCCGATGGGCCTGCGTGTTTTGCGCAAAGTAGAAACCGTGGTGCGCGAAGAAATGAACGCCGCCGGTGCGCTGGAAGTGCTGATGCCCGCCATTCAACCAGCTGAACTGTGGCAAGAGTCCGGGCGCTGGGAGCAATACGGCCCTGAGCTGCTGCGTTTGAAAGACCGTCATGGCCGTGAGTTCTGCGTGGGCCCAACCCACGAAGAAGTAATCACTGACCTGATGCGCAACGAACTGAGCAGTTATAAACAGCTGCCCATCAATCTGTACCAAATTCAGACAAAATTCCGCGATGAAATCCGCCCTCGCTTCGGTGTAATGCGTGGCCGCGAATTCACCATGAAAGACGCCTACTCCTTTCATAGCGATCAGGCATCTCTGCAAGAAACTTACGACCGTATGCACCAGGCGTACTGCAATGTGTTCAGCCGCCTGGGCCTGAACTTCCGCCCCGTGCAAGCCGACACAGGCTCCATCGGTGGTACTGGCTCGCACGAATTCCACGTGCTGGCCGAGTCCGGTGAAGACGATATCGCCTTCAGCAACGTCTCCGACTACGCCGCCAACGTCGAAAAAGCCGAGGCGATTCCGCGCGAAACTGCTCGTGCTGCGGCAACGGAAGAAATGCGCCTGGTCGATACGCCAAACGCCAAAACCATCGCTGAACTGGTGGAAGGTTTTAACCTGCCGATCGAGAAAACCATCAAGACCTTGGTGGTGCATGCGGCCGAAGAAGGCAAGCTGATTGCCTTGATCGTTCGTGGCGACCACGAGCTAAACGAGATCAAAGCAGCCAATCTGGAGCTGGTCGCCAGCCCATTGGTATTCGCCAGCGAAGCTGAACTGCGCAACGCCATTGGCGCCGGCGCCGGCTCCCTTGGCCCGTTGAACTTGCCGCTGCCGTTGATCGTCGACCGCTCGGTAGCCCTGATGAGCGACTTCGCCATCGGCGCCAACATCGACGACAAGCACTACTTTGGCGTGAACTGGGAGCGCGACTTGCCGCTGCCGGACGTGGCCGACCTGCGCAACGTGGTTGCCGGCGACCCAAGCCCGGATGGTCAGGGCACCCTGGAAATCAAACGCGGCATTGAAGTTGGGCATATCTTCCAGCTCGGCAGCAAATACAGCGAAGCCATGAACTGCACCGTGATGGGCGAGAACGGCAAGCCTGCCATCCTCTCCATGGGTTGCTACGGTATCGGCGTGTCCCGCGTGGTGGCTGCGGCCATTGAGCAAAACAACGACGAGCGCGGCATTCTCTGGAGCGACGCCCTGGCGCCGTTCCAAGTCGCGCTGGTACCGCTGCGCTACGAGAACGAAGACGTACGCGCCGCTACCGACAAGCTGTACGCCGACCTGACGGCCGCTGGCTTTGAAGTGCTGCTGGATGACCGTGATAAGAAAACCAGCCCCGGCATCAAGTTTGCCGATATGGAACTGATCGGCATCCCGCACCGCATCGTGGTCAGCGACCGCGGTCTGGCTGAGGGCAATCTGGAGTACAAGAACCGTCGTGAAACCGAGGCCCAGGCCATTCCGGTGGCTGACGTGTTGTCCTTTATCCAGGCCCGTACCGGTCGCTGATTGTTAGCCAGAGCACCCATGTTCAAGCCACGTCACATCAGCCTTATCGGCGCCGCCTTGAGCGGCGCCTTGCTGCTTAGCGGCTGCGCCAACCATATGTCGCAACGCGCCGAGCACGAGGAGCGCGTCGAGCGCAAATTGCTCAACCACAGCCTACAGATCGACGTCGGCCAACCAGCCGTGCTCGAACTGCCGCAACGGCGTGTACGTATTCAGGACCAGAAAACCTTTGAGGTGACTGAGTTCGAAGTGACCCGCCATTACGACCGCTACACGCCCTACCAAGGCTGGCGCGAACTGTATGAAGTGCCGTTAGGCGTGGTGGCAATCGTCGCGGGTATTGGGGCGAACGTGGTGAATGTGGTGGCGCTGGGCAACGTGCCAGAAACGGCGACCAAAGGCTGGATCGACTACGGCTTCGCCGGCGTTAACCCGTTTATGAACACCCAGTCCAACGGCCGCTCGCAACAGAACCTGGCACGTATCGACGAAAACCAGACCGACAAACGCACCGAGTACTCCAGTCTGCCGTGGGCTGAGCGCACAGTGCTGGTGACCGCTGGCCCGCAAACCCATGAGCTGACCACCGACCGCAACGGCGTGCTGCGCCTCAACCTGCTCGACGGCCCGTTTGCCGAACAGGATGTCAGCCGCGTCGGCAAGCTGTTGCTGAGTGTTGAAGACGAGCAAGATAACACCCGCGCCGAAGCCAGCCTGCAAGTTAGCCGCACCCTGCGCGGCAAGCTGCTGGAAGCCCATGCGCTGATCTACGACGACCTCGAAGACGACGAAGTCTCGCAGTGGGTGCACCGGGTCAAACGGCTCTCCGACCTCGGCCTGGAAGAAGAAGCCAACGAACTGGAACAAAGCCTGATCGAACTGACCCGCAACGACCCCGAGCTACAGCAGGAATTCCTGACCTCGCTGCGCAAGAATGCCGGCCGTTTGGTGGCCGATCCAGGCGCCAATAACTGAGCCCAGCATGACTGCGTGTTTACGCTTCCTGCTGGCCAGCCTACTGCTGGTGGCCCTGCCTCTGAGCGCCAACGTGCGCCAGGCGCCGGAGCCGGAGTTGCGCGAGCTGCTGCAACGCACCGTCTCCGAAGCCGATAGCTTTGTTGATCGCTACGACGCAGAGGTCTGGCTGCTCGACATGTCCACCCGCCTCGCCCGCTACATGCCCGACGCCGAAGAGCGCCTGACGCTACTCAAACAGGTGCACCACGAAGCGCGCAAAGCCGGTTTGAAACCGGAACTGGTTTTGGCATTAATTCACACCGAAAGCCGCTTTAACCGCTTCGCCATCTCCTCGGTCGGCGCCCAAGGCATGATGCAAGTGATGACCTTCTGGAAAGGCGAGCTAGGCCGCGAACAAGACAACCTCACCGACAACGCCACCAACCTGCGCTATGGCTGCACGATTCTTAGCTACTACCTGAAAAAGGAAAACGGCGACCTCAATCGAGCGTTGGCGCGCTATAACGGCAGCCTGGGGAAGACCACCTATTCAGGGAAAGTGGTCGGGTTTTGGCAGGATTATTGGTACGTAAAACCGTAACCCGATTATCGAGCGTAAAGCCGTAGGGTGTGCTGTGCGCACCATGACGCCGATGCCGAACCGCTTGGTGCGCACAGCACACCCTACTGGATCAAACACAGCACAGTTGCGCTAGGCACGAACAATAAACCCGGCAATCCCCTGCACCGGGTGCTCGTGCAACTCCACCGCCGCCACCTTGGCTTTCTTTGGCCCCGTCTGCAGCCAAGCGGCCAATTCGCGTACGGCCTCTTCCTCGCCTTCGACTAACACCTCAACGCGGCCATCGGCCAAATTACGTACCCAGCCGTCGAGGTCCAGACGCGTGGCTTCGGTTTCGGTGCTTTGGCGAAAAAACACGCCCTGGACCTTGCCGCTGACATAACCGTGCAAACAGATACGCGCCATGACTTCACTCCTCAGCTTGCAGATCAGCCAGGCGCTTGCTCAGGCCGGCTGCGGTTTGTTCGCCCATCAGGCGCTCGCGCACTTGGCCTTTGGGGTCGACCAGGTAGGTCACCGGCAAGGCTTCGCTGCGCGGTAGTTGGAAGCGCTCGCCGGGGTCTTGGGCCAACACGGTAAAACGAATGCCCATGGTGTCGGCCGCCTTGCTCAAGGCATCGCTTTGCAGGGCATCAAAGTTCACCCCGATTACCTGCGCCTGCTTGCCCTTGAGTTGCTCAGCCAAGGCGTTCAACTCGGGGATCTCGGTGCGGCACGGCCCACACCATTCGGCCCAGTAATTAATCACTAACCACTGGCCTTCCAACTGCTCAGCCGTTACCTTTCGTCCATGTTGATCGACACCGTAGTCTTCAGCACAGCCGACCAGCAGCAGCCCGGCGCACAACCCCAAGGCAATTTGCCCCATGAGCATTTTTTTAATGACCCTACGCAGCAGCGCTGCCATGCAGTTGATCCTCGTACCGACAGGGTTGATATGACACTGGACGCCCTACGCCTTGAAGTGCCAGAGATCAGCGACGAGGTAGCGGCACCGCTGGCCGACCTCAATGAGCGGCTGGTCGAGGCCCGTCAGCAGTCCCACGAAAGCGCGCTGCACCTGGTGTTGGGTTTGCTGTTCCGCCTCAATCGCAGCGCCATGACCTTACTCGAAAGGCAACGCGCGCTGCAAAGCTTGAGCGATGAGTATCGGCACTATGCCGAGCATTACCGTAATGGCGCGGTACCGCCGATATTGTTTGTGCGCTTGTGCGGCGAAATGGCCGTGGGCTTCAAGCGCCTGCTGCTGCAAATTCTGCAAGGCCGGCAACCGTCACGCCCGCATCTGGCGTGGTGCCTGTATATGGCCCAGCATTTCCTTGCGCAAAGCCTGTTGCGCCACTATCAGCTGTATCAGGAACCCCCTGCCAGCCTGTGGCGTGACAGCCACTTGCTGTACTGGATTGGCGAGCATCAAGACTGCCTCGACGAGCCAGTGGCCGCCGCCTTCCACCCGCTGCCAGCGAATACGTTGCGCGGCCTCTACCAACAGATGCTGTTGCTAGCGCTGAGCAATCCGTTCCATCTGGCCGAAGGCGAAAGCCCGCAGCTGTTCAATGCCCTCGCGCCTTTGGCGAAATTAGCCCGTTTGCTGCCGTGGGATGAAGAGGACGACACCGAAGGGCCGATTGTTGATCTGACCGAAGCGCAGCCGAGCCTGGCCTTTGAGCAACCAATCGGCGGCGACCCTACCTACCTGCGGCGTTTCGAGTTGGGTGCGTTATTGGTCGCCCTGCACGAGCCAGCAC
>NZ_JBBNAH010000587.1:0-4642 GCF_037994325.1 Pseudomonas sp. | reverse complement strand
AGGAAGTGCCGAGCAAAGGCGAGATTTTGCTCGGCGGTAAACCGCTGGTTGGCGAGCCGGATGCCAGCCGTGGCGTGGTGTTTCAGCGTTACTCGGTGTTCCCGCACTTATCGGTGCTGAACAATGTGGCGCTGGGTTTGGAATTGCCGCGCTCGCCGCTGCTCGGTCGCCTGTTTGGCCACGCCAAGCGGGATGCCCGCGAACAGGCCGCCGCGCTACTGACTAAAGTCGGCCTTGGCCATGCCTTGGATAAATACCCCACCCAGCTCTCCGGCGGTATGCAGCAACGCCTGGCCATTGCCCAAGCGTTGATCATGCAGCCACGGGTGTTGCTGCTCGACGAACCCTTCGGCGCCCTCGACCCCGGCATCCGTAAAGACATGCACCAGTTGCTGTTGGAGCTATGGCGCGAGACCAAGTTGACCGTGTTTATGGTCACCCACGACCTCTCCGAAGGCTTCACCTTGGGCACCCGCATTCTGGTGTTCGACAAGGTCCGTCACGACCCACACGCGCCGAATGCCTATGGCGCACGCATTACCTACGACATTCCCCTCAACCCCGACCGCCGCGCCAGCCGTGCCGCCGTCGACGCCCTGCCGGCACACGTTACCGGCAGCCTGCATTCCGTTTACCAAGGAGCCTGACCATGAGCACCTCGTTGAGCCTGCGCCCCAGCCTGTATGAAGAAACCGTACCGGGCGGCGGCCATACCTCGTTTGTTCTTAAACGTGGCCAGTTGCTGCGCATTACCGACCTTGAAGGCGGCGCCAACGTCAGCCTGATGCTGCTCAATGCCGCCGAGAAAAGTGAGCGGCTAAACCTGCCCGACAGCCTTAAAGGCCAGCACACCGCCAAGCTTACCGTTGGCCATTGCCTGTACTCGGACATGGGCCGGGTGCTGGCCGCTATCACCGCCGACACCTGCGGCTGGCACGACAGCTTTGGCGGCGTACTGAATGCCGCCGAGGTGCAGGAAAAGTACGGCAGCGGCCGCTATCAGGAACTGCGCAACGGCTTCTTCCGCAATGGCGTGGACAACCTGCTGGTGGAAATGGGCAAGTGGAACCTGAACATCCAAGACCTGCTGATGGTGCTCAACCTGTTCAGCAAAGTGACCGTCGACAGTCACGGCGGCTTCCACTTCGCCGCCGAAAACTCCAAGGCCGGCGACTACGTCGAGCTGTACGCACCGATGGACACCCTGGTGGTGCTCACCGCCCTGCAACACCCCATGGACCCCGCCACTGAATACGCACCCAAGCCGGTGCAACTGAACTGGAGCCAGGTCGCCGAAGACGGCATCAGCGTGCTGTGCCGCACCTCGCGCGCGGAAAACGGCCGCGCTTTCCACAACACCGAACGCTTGTATATCTGAGGGCCAACCCATGTCACAGACTCTGACCCACAGCCCGCGCCACGCCGAAACCGCCGTCTCGCGCTCGACCATCGCCGCAGGCGAACCCTTCCTGAAAGAAATCAAAGCCGGGCAAACCCTGCGCCTGCTCGACCTGGAAGGTAACCAGGCGGTAGACACCTTGTTCTTCAGCGCCAGCAACCCGCGCGAGCGCTACGACGTACAACGCACCCTGCGCAAACAAATGAGCGTGTACCTCACCACCGGCACGGTGTTGTACTCCAACCTCGGCAACCCGCTGCTGACCATCACCGCCGACACCTGTGGCCGCCACGACACCCTCGGCGGCGCCTGCGCCCAGGAAAGCAACACCGTGCGCTACGCCCAAGACAAACGCTATATGCACAGCTGCCGCGACAACTTCCTGCGCGCCAGCCTGCACGACGGCCGCCTAAACAAGGCCGACATCAGCGCCAACATCAACTTTTTTATGAACGTGCCCGTCACTCCCGAAGGCGGCCTGACCTTTGAAGACGGCATCTCCGGCGCCGGCAAATACGTCGAACTGGTGGCGCATATGGACGTGATCGTCCTGATCTCCAACTGCCCGCAACTGAACAACCCCTGCAACGGCTACAACCCGACGCCGGCGGAGTTTTTGGTATGGGATTGATACGGCGGTTGCTCTTCGCCTTGTGCCAGAGCCGCAGTGGGCAGGTGCTGCAACGTCATCCCTCTCCCGCTTGCGGGAGAGGGACCGGGGGCGGCGGCCAGTGTGAGGGCAAGGGGTCAACGCAAGATCAAAGTCCCCCCTCACCCTAGCCCTCTCCCCGCTGGGGCGAGGGGACTGACCGCGTCAACCTAATCGTTTCGTATGAATTCCCCACCGTGGACGACCCCGGTGCACACCCAATACCGCGGGACGCCCCGCCTTCCCTTTCGAGGGTTACGCCATGTTTACCAAACTGCTGATCGCCAACCGTGGCGCCATTGCCTGCCGTATCTTGCGCACCCTGCGAGCGCTCGACGTAAAAGGCGTGGCCGTGTATTCCGAAGCCGACGCCGCCAGCCTGCATATTCAGCAGGCCGACGAAGCCTTTAGCCTGGGTGAAGGCGCAGCCGCTGGCACCTATTTGCAAGTGGAGAAAATCCTCGCCATCGCCAAGCAAACCGGCGCCCAGGCCATTCACCCTGGCTATGGCTTTCTCTCGGAAAACGCTGCCTTTGCCGAAGCCTGCGAAGCCGCCGGCATCGCCTTTGTCGGGCCAACGCCTGAGCAGCTGCGGGTGTTCGGCCTGAAACACACCGCCCGCGCCCTGGCCAAAACACACGGCGTGGCGATGCTGGAAGGCACCGAGCTGCTGGAAAACCTCGACGCTGCCCTGCAAGCCGGCGAGCACGTTGGCTACCCGGTGATGCTGAAAAGCACTGCCGGCGGTGGCGGTATCGGCATGCGCGTGTGCCGCAGTGCCAACGAGCTCAGCGAAGCCTTTGACGCGGTAAAACGCCTGGGCCAGAACAACTTCAGCGACTCGGGCGTGTTTATCGAAAAATACATCCAGCGTGCTCGCCACCTGGAAGTGCAGGTGTTTGGCGACGGCAAAGGCGACGTCATCGCCCTTGGCGTGCGCGACTGCTCGGTGCAGCGGCGCAATCAGAAAGTGCTGGAAGAAACCCCGGCCACCAACCTGCCCGCCGGCATGGCCGATGAACTGTGCGCCGCCGCCATCAAGCTGGCCAAGGCGGTGAACTACCGCAGCGCCGGCACCGTGGAATTTGTCTACGACAGCGAAGCGAGCCAGTTCTATTTCCTCGAAGTAAACACCCGCCTGCAGGTGGAGCACGGCGTTACCGAACAGGTGTGGGGCGTTGACCTGGTGAGCTGGATGATCCAGCTGGGCGCCGGTGATTTGCCGCCGCTCAGCACGTTGATGCACGGGCTGCTGCCCAAGGGCCACGCGATTCAAGCGCGGCTGTATGCCGAAGACCCGGGCCGTGACTTTCAACCTAGCCCCGGCCTGCTGACCGCCGTACAGTTCCCGCCCGCCGATGGCAAAACCCTACGCATCGACACCTGGGTAGAAGCCGGCTGCGAAATTCCGCCGTACTTCGACCCGATGATCGCCAAGCTGATCGCCTGGGCACCGACCCGCGAAGAAGCCAGCGCCGGCCTCTACAACGCCCTTGGCGACAGCGTGTTGTATGGCGTGGAAAGCAACCGCGACTACCTGCGGCAGATTATCCAAGACGCCCCCTTCGCCAGCGGCAACCCCTGGACCCGCTGCCTGGAACAGTTGGTCTACAAAGCCGACACCGTAGAAGTGCTCGGCGCCGGCACACAAACCACCGTGCAAGACTTCCCCGGCCGCCTCGGCTACTGGGCCGTGGGCGTGCCGCCGTCCGGGCCGATGGATAGCCTCTCCCTGCGCTTGGGCAACCGCCTGCTGGGCAACCCCGAAGGCGCTGCCGCCCTGGAAATCACCATGAGCGGCCCAACCCTGCGCTTTAACACCGATGCCGTGGTGGCGGTGACCGGCGCCGACATTCCCCTGAGCCTCGACGGTGTGGCGCAAGCGATGAACACCGCGCTGCTAATCAAAGCTGGCAGCACCCTGGCACTTGGCACCATCGCCGGGGCCGGCGCGCGCAGCTACCTAAGCCTGCGCGGCGGCCTGCAAGTACCGGATTACCTGGGCAGCAAAAGCACCTTTACCCTGGGCCAATTTGGCGGCCATGGCGGCCGTGCGTTACGGGGCGGCGATGTGCTGCGTATTCCCGCCCTGACCGACAGCAGCCATGGCGCCAGCCTGGACGCCGCGCAGTGCCCAGCATTGCCTACGCTGCGCAGCATTCGGGTGATCTACGGCCCCCACGGCGCGCCGGAATACTTCACCCCCGAGTACATCGACACCTTCTTCGCCACCCACTGGGAAGTGCACTTCAACTCCAGCCGCACCGGCGTGCGGTTGATCGGGCCAAAGCCGCAATGGGTACGTGAGAGTGGCGGTGAAGCGGGCTTGCACCCGTCCAATATTCACGACAATCCGTATGCCATTGGCGCAGTGGATTTCACCGGAGATATGCCGGTGATTCTTGGGCCGGATGGGCCGAGCCTGGGTGGGTTTGTCTGCCCGGTGACAATTATCGAGGCGGATCTTTGGCAACTGGGGCAGCTTAAAGCCGGCGACAAGGTGCAGTTTTCCCCAGTGAACATTGCGACCGCGCGCGCGCTTGTCTCAAAACAAACTCAACTGCTGTGCTCCCCTCTCCCGCTTGCGGGAGAGG
>NZ_JBBNAH010000586.1:0-6904 GCF_037994325.1 Pseudomonas sp. | reverse complement strand
GTATCGGCGTTGTCGCCAATGCCGTCGCCGTCCAAATCTTTCGATTCAGCCGGGTCGTTGGGGAACGCATCGACATCGTTGGCCACGCCATCACCGTCGCGGTCATCGTCTAGCGCGTCCGGAATGCCGTCTTTGTCCAGGTCAGCCGGTACGCTGGCTTTGTCGTCGGGGTTGGTGCCGAGCTGAATTTCGTAATCGTTGGAAATTCCATCGCCATCGCGGTCCAGGTCTTTGTTGTCGCCAATACCGTCGCCATCGAGGTCTTTGCTTTCCGTTGCATCGTCCGGGAAGGCGTCTGCGGCGTTAGCTACGCCGTCGCCATCGCGGTCATCGTCGAGGGCGTCGGGGATGCCGTCTTTGTCCAGGTCGGCAGGCACGCTGGCCTTGTCGTCCGGATTGGTGCCCAGCTGAATTTCGTAATCGTTGGAGATGCCGTCGCCGTCACGGTCCGGGTCTTTGCTGTCGCCAATGCCGTCGCCATCCAAGTCTTTCGATTCGGTGGGGTCATTGGGGAAGGCGTCCACGTCGTTGGCCACGCCATCGCCATCACGGTCGCTGTCTAGGCTGTCGGGAATGCCGTCTTTGTCCATATCGGCCGGCGTGCTGTTCTTGTCGTCCGGGTCTGTACCGGCCTGCACTTCGTAATCGTTGGAAATGCCGTCGCCATCGCGGTCGGTATCGGCGTTATCGCCAACGCCGTCGCCATCGAGGTCGCGCCACTCGGCGGGGTTGTCCGGGAAGGCGTCCTTGTCGTTGTCGACGCCATCGCCGTCACTGTCAAAATCCAGCGCGTCAGGAATGCCATCGCGGTCGCGGTCTGGCGGCACGCTGTTTTTGTCGTCGGGGTTGGTGCCCAGTTGGGTTTCGTAAGCGTTGGAAATGCCGTCGCCATCCCGGTCGAGGTCGGCGTTGTCGCCAATCCCGTCGCCGTCGAGGTCTTTGCTTTCGGCGGCGTTGTCCGGGAAGGCATCGACATCGTTGGCCACGCCATCGCCGTCACGGTCGCTGTCCAGGGCATCGGGAATGCCATCGCGATCCAGGTCCGGCGGTACGCTGTTTTTATCGTTAGGGTTGGTGCCCAACTGAATTTCGTAGTCGTTAGAAATACCGTCGCCGTCGCGGTCCGGGTCTTTGTTGTCGCCAATGCCGTCGCCGTCGAGATCCTTCGATTCGGTGGGGTCATTGGGGAACGCGTCAACGTCGTTGGCCACGCCGTCGCCATCGCGGTCGCTGTCCAAGGCATCGGGAATACCGTCCTTGTCCATATCGGGCGGCACGCTTTTCGGGTCGTTGGGGTTAGTGCCGACTTGTTCTTCGTAATCGTTGGAAATGCCGTCGCCATCGCGGTCAGGGTCGGTGTTATCACCGATGCCATCACCGTCGAGGTCGCAGAGCAGACCGGTGTCGAGTTTGTTCAGTTGCACGGCGCTAAATGTGGTGCGCGCCAGGGTGTCGAGGGTGACGTTGCTGGCCACCGCGCCGCCGTAGAGGCGCGAGGCGTATTGCTGGGTCACGGCGCCCTTGGCGTAAATAAAACCGGCCAAGGTTGAGTTGGAGCCCAGCACCACATTGCCTTCGGCCAGCACCAGCAGGCGCGAGGCATCGCCGGGGGTTTCATAGGCACTGGCGTTGACCAGGGCCATCCAGGGCAGCTCAAGGTTTTTCAGCACGTGCAAACGCACGGTGCCAGTGCCAACGGGAACAATTTTCGACTCGCTGCCCAGGGTCAGTTTGTCGATCCAGTAATCGCCCGGCGCCAGCTCCAGAGTGCTGCGGTAGCCCAGTTCCAGCTCTTTGAGCAGGTACTCGCCAGCGACGTTGAAACGCACCTTGGCCATACCGCTGACATTCAGGCGTTGCCACTCTTTGCGGCTGGCATCCAGGGTCAGGTTGCCGGCATAGGCCACTTCTTGCTTAAACGTGCTGCTGGTGGCGCGGAAGGCGGGCATGGCCGGCACTTGCGCGGGGGTAAAGCTCGCTTGGCAATCCTGGGTACCGCAACTGCGCAGGCTGGAGGCGAAGCTGTTGTCGACGCGGTTGGTGGCCAGGTAAGCCGAGGGTGCGTCGCGCAATTGTGCGTTCAGGGCAAAGCTGATGCGCCCGCCTGTGCCGTGGGTTTGCAGGCCCTTGGCAAAGGACGCTACGCACAAGCTTGGCTGCGCGGCGGGCGGCGCCACAGTGGGGATACTTTGGGCGTTTAGCGGGTTACTGCCGGCAACGCGTTCGCGCTCATCGTCGTAGCCGTCGCCGTCGGTGTCTTCATCAAACAGGTCAAGGATGCCGTCGCCGTCAAGGTCGGCGCGTTCCTGGCACTGGTTGTTCCAACTGGCGCTGTTAACCGCGGCCATACGGGTTTCCACCCGTGCGGCGCTACCCACTTCGACGCTGCGTGCGTTGAGGGCGCCGGTCAGGCGCGCGGCAAACGCGGCGCGGTATTCGCCCTCGACATACACCAGGCCATTGATGGTGCTGGCCGACTCTTGCGTAAGGTTGCCGCGCACAAACAGTTGCAGCCCTTCCGGGCGGCCGCTGCCATCGTCGACGGCATTAATGCGTGCCTGATACGGCAGGCTAACGGCATTGCCGACCATGACTTTTGCCGTACCGCTGGCGACACGCAGTTGGCTATTGCTGGCCATATCCAGTTGGCCGATCCAGTAACGACCCGGCGCCAGGGTGACCTTGGCGCCATAACCAAGGGTCAGGCGCTCAATGTAATAGGCCTGGTGGCGTGGGTTAAAACTCAGGGTAGCGGCGCTTTCCAGCTCAATGGCGCGGTAGCGGTTGGTTTCATCGCCACCGGCTTCACCATTGCCCAGGTAGCCCAAGCGCAGGTCGTATTGGCCGCTGATGGTCGGCAGTTTGAGGGTGCCTAAGTCGGCCGCGGCGACGCCACTGGCGCTGCAATTCTGGCTGCCGCAACTGGGCGTGCCGAAGGCGTTTTGTACTTTTAGAGTCGCCAGCGAAGCGTTGGGGCTATCGGCCAACAGGCCCGCCCACTGGAAGGTGATGGCGCCGCTGCCATGGGTTTGCAAGCCAGAGCTAAACACCGCGCGGCAGACCTCAGCCGCCTGTGCAGCGCCCGCGCTCAGGCACAACAGCCATACCAACAGCCGGCTACCTGCGCGTTTGCCCCCCAGCATCCCCATAACGTTCGTCCCTGCTCTGCCGTCTTCCCTGATGTGTTACCGGCTATGCGCGCGGCCCTAGTCTTGCGCTCGTCTAGTGCGAGCTGTACTGCACGTTTACTGCTTTCAACGCTTCACCGCTGAGGTTTTTAACCACCTGCTTGAGCGCCTGCGGTGCGAGCTTTTCACGAATCTGCCCACTGACTTCAGCCAGCGGTTTGGCTGGCAATTTTTGCTCGGCCGTGACCCGCACCAGCAGCAACTGACCATCCACATACAGCGGCGCAATGCTACCCGCGGCGGTTGGCTCCACCAGGCTGCGCAGCGGTTGTTCCAGCAGCTCCAGCTTTAAACGGCTCTGGCGGTATTGCAGTGGCTTGCCGGCTTGGCGCCAGTCGGCGACCAGTTTTTGCCAGTCTTTGCCTTGCACCTGCGGGCCACTAAGCAGGGTAATCAGCTCGGTGCGTTGCGCCGGCTCCAGGTCCTGATCGCTGGCGATAATTTCAAAGCTTTTTTCCACGCCGCCGCCAAATTCATCCTGGTGACGGTTGTAGTAATCAGCCACCTGCTCGTTGGTGACGGGCTCGGGGTTGGCGTGCTTTTCCAGGTAATTGCGCACCAGCAATTCTTCGCGGTAGGCCTGGGCTTTTAAATCCAACTGCTCACGCTCGCTGGCATCCAGCTCACGCTCGGCCAGCAACGCCATCGCCCGGCTACTCACCAGGCTCTCAAGGATTTTGCGTTCCACTTCTTCATTGGCATACAGCGGCGCCGACTCACCGAGCGTGCGTTCAATGGTCAGCTCCAACTGCGCACGGGTGATCGGGGTTTTATCCACCGTCACCAACGTGGCCGAAGGTTCTACCGGCACCTCGCTCAGCGCTTGCTTGCTGTCGTCGTTACACCCGGCCAGCAGCACCGCCAGCGCCAAGGCGGCGCTGGCGCACTTAACTGGATGCACGGTTTTCACCTGCCGGTTTTTCCGCGCTATCGGCGGTAGCTTTGGCCGCTTCTGGCTGGGCTTTTTTCTCGATCTTCGCCGCGGCTTTCAAACGCTCCAGTTCTGCCGCTTTGGCTTCCTGACGCAGGCGATAACGGATATCGCCAGCCACGCTTTCAAACGGCTGCTTGATCACCTGCGGGCCTTCCACCACCTTGACGATATGGAAGCCAAACGGGGTAACGATTGGCTCCGACAGCTCGCCCGCTTTCATCGCGAAAATGCGCGTGCTGAATGCCGGGTCGATAGCGCCTTCCTGCAACCAACCGAGGTCGCCGCCGTGCTGGGCAGACAGTTGGTCTTCGGAGTATTCCTTGGCCAGGGAGGTGAAATCTTCCTGCGAGTTGGCCTTGGTATAAATAGCACTGGCCTTGGTCAGCAGCGCCTGACGCTCCGCCTCGCTCAAGCCCGGGTTGGTGCGCACCAAGATATGCGCCACATGAATTTTCTTGGCCTGGAACTGGTCCGGGTTGGTGGCGTAGTAATTACGCACCGCTTCGTCGGTTACCCGCTCCTTCAAAAACTCCTCAAAATAGCGACCGATCAGCATCTGCTTACGGAATTCGGCTACTTCGGCTTCCACCTGCTCAGCCGGCAGCAGTTTTTGCTCTTCAATCTGCCCAGCCAGGCCCTCACGCTCCAGATAATCATCCAGCTCGCGATTCACCAGCTCAGGGTTTTGCGTGGGCACACGCTTGAATTTCAGGTACGCGTCAAAGCGCTCCTGGGTGACCGGCTTGCCGTTTACCTCAGCAATCGAATCGCCACCCGAATCGCAGCCCGTCAAGGCCACGGCCAATACAGAAGTCACAAGGACCAGGCGTTGGAACTGCTTCATTCAATCACCATGTGTGTAAGGTCTAATTCCATTTATCGCGGTGTGCGATATACAGGGCACGCCTGCAAGGGGGCGTGAACTGGGTCACAAATTAAGTCTGCGGGACCTCAAAGGGCCACTTTGGTTCATTTTGGAAATCACGGAATTTTACCGACAAGCCTTTGGCATTGGCGGGCATAGCGCTCAAGCGCGTGACTTTGCCGGTTTTCATATCAATCAGGCCGAGGCTGCGGCGCTTGCTGCCGTCGAGGGTGTCTTCAACCAGGGCTAGGACGGCGTTGATTGGCTGCATATCGTCCATCGCCAGCACGCGCGGATGCTCGGCGAACTGCGCAGCGAAATCGAGGTTGACCAAAGGCAGCCATTCTCCGCGGGTCGAGTCCAGTTGACTCAGGGCGCAGCCATTTAGCAACAGCGCTTGACCTTGCCATTCGCTGAGCGCCGAACCGCACGCCAGATTCGCCGTCACATCAGCCAAGGTGTAAGTGCCCCAGCGGTTTTGGCCCTGAAGTTTCAGCATCTGAACCGGATCAGCGCCCTCTTCGAGTGTCGTCTCGAACAGGTGCAAGCTCACGGGATCAAGCCATAGGCGGGTGCTGTCCAGAGTCACACTAGGCGCTTCATACGCGGACCCTTCGCCCAGGCTCAAGCTCGCTATGTCGAAAGGCAGGAAGGCCAGGTTATCGGTGCCGGCAGTAGCCAACCACAACGCTGCGCTATTGTCGAAATCCAAGGCGGCGAAATGCTGGTCGAAGGTATGCAATTCGCTGCGCGAGCCGGTGTATCCGGTCTGCTGCAGCAACGCGGTGTTATCACCGGCATCGCTCAGGGTATAGATGTCGAACAGCGGAGTGGACTGCGGGTCGGTTGGGTCACTGCCCAAACGCACTTCCAATTCGTCATTAAAACGATCGCCATCGCTATCTGGGTTATTGCTCTGGGTACCGGCCAGCGCCTCAGCACTGTCGCACAGCAGGTCTTTGTCGGCGTCGGCACACAGACTGAAGTTGAGGATGCGCGAACGATCGTCGTTGGAGATGCCATACAGGGCATTTTCACCCAGGTTCTGCAGTACGTTGGTAGCGCTTGGCCGCGAACTGTTCTGGTCTTCCAAGGCGATAAAGTTCATCACCACGCGGTGCTCATTGGCCGGCACTTCCACGTGGTAGCCAATGTTCCATTGGTAATAGGCGTCACTGGCCATCAGGTCTGGGTTTAGCGTGTGCCGACCAGCAGCATCGGCGAACACGTTGACGGTGCTGATCGCTGTCGGTTCCTCGCCCTCATAAGGCGCCTTGCGCAAACGCAGCCAGGTGTCGTCACTGCCCAAATTGCTATCACCGCTAGAGGTAGCCTGGGTGTATCCAATGCTCGAATACGTGTTCCGGCTTTCCAGCTGCGGATCTACGCTCTGCGCGGCGTTGCTGACGTTGTAGAACCGATCCAGTACCCGCACAAAGCCGCGCCCGGAGGCAGGCACATAGTACTCGCGGCTCACCAGCAAACCGGGATTGAGGGCAACTAGCGCCGTGCGCCAGATTGGCTGGCCAGGCACCTGAGTCAAGCCACGGTTATTGTCGGCAATCTGCTGCTGGCGGGCCAGGCTCGCGGTCGGCTGCTCGCCGCTGGTATCGCTAAAGGTGTACCCGTTCAGCACCAGAGCGGACTGCACACCAATCTGCGCACCAGAACTCGGATCACTGAAGGTAACGCGCCCCTCACGGTCGATCTGCACGAACAGGCCAGCGTCGGTGGGCAAGTAGGCGGCGTAATTATTGGGCAACTGTTGCACATCATCGCTGGCATCAAGCGGATCGGTGCCATCAACAAACAGTTCATCGCCATCGCCGCGGCCGGAACCATCGCTGTCGAAGGACTTAGCTGCAGCACCGCCAAGGGTGTCGATTTCAAACTTGTCGGGCAGACCATCACCATCAC
>NZ_JBBNAH010000585.1:0-9534 GCF_037994325.1 Pseudomonas sp. | reverse complement strand
CGCCGCAGGCAGCCGTTCGGTCGGCTTAGCTGGACCAAACGCTTTATAAAGCGTTTCAAAATGGGCGTGGAGATCCTCAACAGACTGCCACTGTTCATTTAAAAAGAATCGGCTGGAGTCCTCTAGGTTTTTATGCCACTGATACACAACGGCCTTGTCGTGGGCATGGGTTAGTTCTTGCGCGACCGCAGCCACTTTTTGATAAAACTCATCGGTCTTACCTTCTTTAATTTTCCCGCTGAAAACTAGATATAACATGGCTTATTCCTCTATGTGGGCAGCGATAAAAACTCGCACTCACAGGGTATTTAGCTACACAAAAAGCCAGTAGCCAGGTAGTGGCGAATTTAGAATTCGTAGTTTTTATAAAAAGGCTTCAGGCGCGCCATACCCGGTAAGAGGAACCCGTTGAGTGGGCGGGATGTCGGAGAGATGATGGCCAGATGAACCGCTGGCACAGGCCGTTGCATGGGTGCCGCAACGCTTTTGTCAGGCACCTAGGCAGGCAAACAGACACTCGTCGGCATAGCTGGCACTTTGCCACGTAACTAGGCATTCTTAGGCGCTTTTATCTGCAGCCCTGCCGCCTGCCAGCAGTACAGCTGCTACATCTATATAGGCCGTCAGCGCAGGACTATTGCCCGTGCCCCGATTGTTCACCCACCAGCGCGCCCCCGGCGATTCACTCGCCACCACCCTGCCCAATTCGGTCAAGGGCGCTTTGGTCGTGCTCGTCGCGGTAATGCTGGGCTTATTGTTCTGGCAGCTTTACCACGAGCTGCAGCAGGCCGAAGACAACCGACAAAAACGTGAGCAGGAGTATGGTCAGCAACTGACCGAGCACCTGGCGCTGGGCGTTGAGATGCGCGCTTATGCGGCCATTGCCTTGCTCAAACAGAACACTGTAGCGCCGCCGTCAGCAGAGAAAATCGACGATTTGTTAGATGGCCTGCGCAATGTATTCCCCTCCGTGACCAGCCTGATGTGGCTCGATAGCAGCGGTAAGCCGCTGGCCGATACGCTGGCGGGCGCCAACGACCAGGCCTTTATTGCCCGCTTGTTCGAGCGCGGCCAAGGGCAGGCCTATCAATATGCGTTCAACCCGGAAGGCGAAGGGCAAATCTATGCCTTGCTACCGCACAAAGACGGCACCGGATTTTGGGTGGTGCGTTTTGGCTTGACCCATCTGCGCTTCAGTATTCGCAAGTTCTATAGCAGCGAGCATCGCTGGCAACTCGAAGACCGCCAACAGCACACCGTGCTGGCGACTCAGCCAGCGCCGGACAACGAACAACTGCGTACAGCCAGCGCCTTCGAACTGGCCAACACCGTGCAGATGACCGAATTGCCCGGTACAGATCTGGTAATGCGCAGCGTGTTGGATAAGCAACTCGCCTGGACAGCGTTATTGGCCGCGATTACCGGCAAGCTCTTGCTGTTTTTGGCCTGCGCCCTGCTCACCCTGCTGGCCCTCACCCGTTTGCTGCGCGAACAAAATCGGCTACGGGAAATGACCACCGCTTCGCGGCGCGAGTTACGCGACGCCGCGACCGCCCTGGGAGCGATTGAGGAACGTGTGGTGGTTACCGACGTAACCGGCCATGTGCGCTACCTCAACCCGCAGGCCGCGCAGTTGTTCGGCCTGTCCAGCAACGACGCGCGCGGGCGCCATCTGCTCGACCTGCTGCCCAGCCTCAACCCGGCGCTGATGAACGACAGCGAAGCGCATGACGACTTCAGCCCGATGTGGATCGAGCTCCAGCAGCACCAGCAACAGCGTGTGTTCAGCGTGACCCGCAGCGTGTTCAAAGATGGCAAAGAACACAGCCAACCGGGCCATGTGTGGGTGCTGCGCGATGCCACCGAACAGCAACAGGCGCTGCATGTGCTGGAAGACACCCGGCGCCGTTATCAGGACATTTTCGAAGGCAGTGGCGTGGCCCACTGCGTGCTCGACCTGGCCGATCTGCAGACGTATCTGCATGTGCACCACATCCAGACCCTCGGCCAGCTTGACCACTGGCTGCAAATCCATCCGCAGCTGCACGACGAGTTGCTGCAGCACCTGCATATCACCGAAATCAACCAGGTTGGCCAGCAGATGCTGGGCGTCAATTCCACCGAGCAGCTGTGGGATCACCTGGTCGATGTTGGTCCGATCACGCCGGAAAGCGTGCGCTATCAGTTGATCGGCGCCCTGCTGAGCAAGCAGCGCCAGCTTGAGATGGAAAGTCAGATCGTTACGCCGCAAGGCCACGAGCGCCACCTGTGGCTGGTGCTGCGCCTGCCTGAGCAAAGCACCGACCTGCATGCGGTCACGGTAAGCATCAGCGATATCACCAGCCGCAAACGCATTGAGTTGTCGTTGATCGAGCGCGAACGCTTCTGGTCCGATGTCGCCCGCGCCGTGCCCGATACCCTGTATGTGCACGACATGACCAACCGCCGCGTGCTGTTCAGCAACAACCGCCTGGGCCAGCAACTGGGCTACAGCGGCCAGGAACTCAAGGCCATGGCCGGGCATTTCTGGGAAGTGGTGCTGCACCCGGACGATGCCGAGCAGTACGCGCGCATGCGCAATCTGCAGCAAGTGGTGAGCGACGGCTTGCTGCTGCAATGCCATTTGCGCTGGCGGCACCGCGATGGCACCTGGCATTGGTTCGACATTCGCGAGCAAGCCCTTAGCCGCAGCGCAGATGGCCGCGTACACCGCTTGATCGGCGTAGCCAAAGACGTGACCGAACAGATCGAAGCCAGCGAGCTGATGCGCAAAAACGAGCGCCGCTATCGCTTGCTGGCCGAGAACATCAGCGACGTTATTTTCACCACCAACAGCAACCTGCACCTGGACTACGTCAGCCCGTCGGCGCTGGCGATGTTTGGCTATTCGCCGGAGTGGATAATCGCCAATGGCTTCCACCCGCTGGCCGCCAACCCTCGGCAGCTGGCGGATGTAGACCAACTGCTGGCGCGTGTACGGGTGGCGCTGAACGACCCGGAAAAACTGCGCGACCTGCGCCAGCAATTGGCGACCCGGCTGTTTATGGTCGATTGCGTGCGCGCCGATGGCCACAAGCTGCCGACCGAAATGCGCATGACGTTGATGTGGGACCAAGATGGGCGCTTTGAAGGCTTGCTCGGCGTCGGCCGTAATATCAGCCAACAGCGTCGCGCGGAAAAAGACCTGCGCATGGCCGCCACCGTATTCGAACACTCCACTGCCGCCATTCTGGTGACCGACCCGGCCGGCTATATCGTGCAGGTCAACGAAGCGTTCAGCCGTGTCAGTGGCTACAGCAGTGCGCAGGTGCTCGACCAGCAGCCCGGCATGCTGATGGCCGACCGTCAACAGACCAGCCACCAGGCCTATATCCTCCATCAGCTCGGGCAAAACGGCAGTTGGGAGGGTGAGGTCTGGCTCAAGCGTCGCAACCGGGAAAACTTCCCCGCCTGGGTCGGCATTACCGCCGTGCATGACGATGAAGGCGACTTGGTCAGCTACGTGTGCTTCTTCAGCGATATCAGCGAACGCAAAGCCAGCGAGCAGCGCATCCACCGTTTGGCCTACTACGACGCTCTCACCAACCTGCCCAACCGCACCCTGTTCCAGGACCGCTTGCACACCGCGTTGCAGCATGCCGAGCGGCATCTGGAGTGGGTGGTGCTGATGTTCCTTGACCTTGACCGCTTCAAGCCAATCAACGACTCCCTTGGCCATGCCGCTGGCGACCGCATGCTCAAGGACGTGGCGCAGCGTCTGGCTGCCTGTGTGGAAGTGGAAGACACCGTGGCGCGCATGGGCGGCGATGAATTCACCCTGCTGCTGCAAGCCCGCGACACCCGCGAAGGCGCCCTCACTCGGGCCATTCACGTGGCCGAGCAGATTCTGCTGAGCCTGTCGCAGCCGTTTATTCTGGAAGGCCGCGAGTTCTTCGTCACCGCCAGTATCGGCATCGCCCTGAGCCCGCAAGATGGCGACGAACTCAGCCAATTGATGAAGAACGCCGACACCGCGATGTACCACGCCAAAGAACGCGGCAAAAACAACTTCCAGTTCTACCAGGCGGCCATGAACGCCACCGCCCTGGAGCGTTTGGAGCTGGAAAGTGACCTGCGCCACGCCCTCGACCAGCAACAATTTGTGCTGTATTACCAGCCGCAATTCAGCGCCAACGGCCAACGCCTGATCGGCGCCGAGGCCCTGCTGCGCTGGCAGCACCCGCGCCGTGGTCTGATTGCACCAAGCGAATTTATCCCGGTGCTGGAAGAGTTGGGCTTGGTGGTGGATGTTGGCGATTGGGTGCTGGTGGAGTCGTGCCGGCAAATGAATGCCTGGCATGCTGCGGGCGTGCGGGTGCCGAAAGTGTCGGTCAACCTGTCCGCCCGGCAATTTGCCGAAGGCCAGTTAGGCCAACGCATTGCGCATATTTTGCACAGCAGCGGCTTGAGCCCGAGCTGCCTGGAACTGGAGCTGACCGAAAGCATCCTGATGCGCGATGTCGACGAAACCATGCAAGTGCTGGTGGGCTTCAAACAACTGGGCCTGAGCATTGCCGTGGACGACTTCGGCACCGGTTATTCCTCGCTCAACTACCTCAAGCAATTCCCCATCGACGTGCTGAAAATTGACCGCAGTTTTGTCGACGGTTTGCCCAGCGGTGAGCAGGATGCGCAGATCGCTCGAGCCATTATTGCCATGGCCCACAGCCTTAATCTGGCGGTAATCGCCGAGGGCGTGGAAACCCAGGAGCAGCTCGACTTCCTCCGTGAACACGGCTGCGATGAGGTGCAGGGTTACTTGCTCGGCCGGCCAATGACCGCCAACCAACTGGCTGCGCAATTCAGCGGTACAGCGCTGTTTATGCTCAGCTAAACCCTCTACCGCGCGCCTCTTGAGCACAATGAGGCGCGCTCGTCCGCTACATGACCGACCGTCATGTGCCAGTTAACGACTAATCCGGTAGAATCCGCGCCTTCTTCGGGCAAGCCTTTGCTGTTCTGGGCAGCCCACCAGCGCTTGATCAAACCTTGCCCAGCTCACTCTTAGGGGACCGCCATGTTTAGCCGCTCGAACACCATCGCCAATTACGACGCCGAACTCTTTGCCGCCATGGAGCAAGAAGCTCAGCGCCAGGAAGAGCACATCGAGCTGATCGCCTCGGAGAACTACACCAGCCCAGCGGTGATGGAAGCCCAAGGTTCGGTACTGACCAACAAGTACGCCGAAGGCTACCCAGGCAAGCGCTACTACGGCGGCTGCGAATACGTGGACGTGGTTGAGCAACTGGCTATCGACCGTGCCAAAGAGCTGTTCGGCGCTGACTACGCCAACGTGCAACCGCACGCCGGTTCGCAAGCCAACAGCGCCGTGTACCTGGCCCTGCTCAACGCCGGCGACACCATCCTTGGCATGAGCCTGGCACACGGCGGCCACCTGACCCACGGTGCCACCGTGAGCTCGTCGGGCAAGCTGTACAACGCGGTGCAGTACGGCATCGACGGCAACGGCCTGATCGACTACGACGAAGTGGAACGCCTGGCTGTTGAGCACAAGCCAAAAATGATTGTGGCGGGTTTCTCGGCCTACTCGCAGATTCTCGACTTCCCACGTTTCCGCGCCATTGCTGATAAAGTCGGTGCTTACCTGTTCGTCGACATGGCTCACGTAGCGGGCCTGGTTGCCGCCGGTGTGTACCCCAACCCCGTGCCGTTCGCTGACGTGGTGACCACCACCACGCACAAAACCCTGCGCGGCCCACGTGGCGGCCTGATCCTCGCCAAGGCCAACGCCGAGATCGAGAAAAAGCTCAACTCCGCGGTATTCCCAGGCGCCCAAGGCGGCCCGCTGGAACACGTAATCGCCGCCAAGGCCATCTGCTTTAAAGAAGCCCTGCAGCCCGAGTTCAAAACCTACCAGCAACAAGTGGTGAAAAACGCCCAGGCCATGGCCAGCGTGTTTATTGAGCGCGGTTTTGACGTGGTCTCCGGCGGCACCCAGAACCACCTGTTCCTGCTCTCGCTGATCAAGCAAGACATCACCGGCAAAGACGCTGACGCCGCCCTGGGTCGCGCCTTTATCACCGTGAACAAAAACTCGGTGCCGAACGACCCGAAATCGCCGTTCGTGACTTCCGGTCTGCGTATCGGCAGCCCAGCGGTGACCACCCGTGGTTTCAAAGAAGCCGAATGCCGCGAGCTGGCTGGCTGGATCTGCGACATCCTCGCCGACCTCAGCAACGAAGCCGTGATCGACGCGGTACGTGAGAAAGTCAAAGCCATCTGCGCCAAGCTGCCGGTTTACGGTAAGTAAGGTTTTGCCGATGTAAAAAGCCCGGCCATGTGCCGGGCTTTTTTGTGGCTGCTGTTTAGTGCGAGCGGGGCAACTACGCCTCTATCAAGCCCTTCTCTTCCAACCGCAATTGCCGCGAATGGAACTGCTGCAAGCTGCTGCGATGGCCAATGCTGACCAAACTGCTGCCCGGCAATTTCTCGGTGAGCAAGCGATACACCGCCGTTTCATTTTGCTCATCCATGGCTGACGTTGCCTCATCAAGGAACAACCAGCGCGGCTCCACCAGCAAGGCACGGGCAATCGCCACCCGCTGCTGCTCACCCGGCGACAACACCCGCTCCCAGTGATCTTCTTCATCCAGACGGCTAGCCAGATGCCCCAGGTTGCAGGCCTGCAATACCTCCTGCAAGCGCTCTGCCGAGTAGGTGTCTTCCGCTTTTGGATAACTCAATGCGGCACGCAAGCTGCCAATCGGCAGGTAGGGTTTCTGCGGCAAAAACAAGCTGCTATCCGGCAGGTTCAAGGTGCCATTGCCAAACGGCCACAACCCGCTTAACGCGCGCAGCAACGTACTCTTGCCGCTGCCCGAAGCGCCGCTAAGCAACACATGCTCGCCAGGGGCGATGTTCAGGTCGGTAGGGTTCAACAGCACGCGACCGTCAGCCAGGCTGAGTTGCACCTGGTTCAAGCTCACTTGGCCAGCGTCGCGGCTGCGGCTGATGGCGGGGTTAGCGTCCAGTTGCTCACCTTCGGCCAGGGCCTGACGGAAGCTCAAGATCCGGTCGCAGGTGGCGCGCCATGCTGCCAGGCTGGCGTAAGCGTCGATAAACCAGCTCATGCTCTCTTGCACATTGCCAAAGGCTGAGTTGATTTGCATAAGGTCGCCCAGCTGGATCTTGCCGGAGAAGTAGCGTGGGGCGGCAACGATCATGGGGAAGATAATGGCGATCTGACCGTAGCCGGAGCTAAAGAACGTCAGGCGTTTTTGCACCTTCATCAGTTCCCAGAAGTTGCTCCACACCTTATTAAAGCGACCCATTAAACGCTGCTGTTCGTTGTTCTCGCCGTTGTAGAGGGCGATGCTTTCAGCGTTCTCGCGAATACGCACCAAGCCAAAACGCAGGTCCGCCTCGTAGCGTTGCTGGTTGTTGTTCAGCACGATCAAACGCCGCGCCACCAAATGCACCAGCCAGCTACCGACCAAGGCGTAGAGCAACGCGGCCCAGAACATATAGCCCGGCACCTCGATGCCAAAAATTTCCATGCTGCCCGACACGCCCCAGAGAATCACCGAGAACGACACCAGGCTGACCACGTTACGAATCAGCCCCAGACCCAGGCTCAGGGTGCTGTCGGTAAAGCTATTGAGGTCTTCGGCCAGACGTTGGTCCGGGTTATCGGTGTAGCCGGCCTGCTCCAGGCGGTAGTAGTTTTTGTGCGCCAACCAGGCTGCGAAGTGCTGTTCGGTCAGCCAGCGGCGCCAGCGGATGGTGAGCATCTGCGTCAGGTACAGTTTGTATACGGCGATCAGAATTGCCACTGCGGCAATCCCGCAGAAGTAGCCAATCAGTGTGGTAAACGCTGCCAGGTCTTTATTCTGCAAGGCGTTATAGAAGTCGCGGTACCAGCTGTTAAACCACACCGAAATTGCCACACCCACCAGCGACATGGCGATCACCGCAATTAGCAGCAACCAGGCCATGCCCTTTTCTTCACTGCGCCAGTACGCACTAGCAAGCTGCCAGACCCGCGAAAAAAAGTGGCTGGGCAGCGCATCATTGACCGCTGAATATTCGGCGTTCTTGCTCATGAGGGGCACTCTGGACGGTTATGAAAAAAGCGCCTCTGTGGGCGCTTTAATCGGTAAAAGACAGTGGTTGATTAAGACAGCTTCCAGCCACCTTGGATAGCCTGCCATGCGCACAGTTCAGCGCCGTACCGGACGCTTCTGCAATTTGCGCTGCAAGGTCCGACGGTGCATGCCCAGCGCCCTGGCAGTGGCGGAGATATTGCCATCGTGCTCGCCCAGTACGCGCTGGATATGCTCCCACTGCAGTCGGTCCACCGACATCGGGTTTTCCGGCACCAGGGTGGACAAATCGGCGTGCTCGGAGACCAACGCCGTCAGCACATCGTCGGCATCGGCCGGCTTGCACAGGTAGTTGCAGGCGCCGCGCTTGATCGCCTCCACCGCCGTGGCGATGCTCGAATAACCGGTGAGAATCACCACACGCATTTCCGGGTCCAGCGCCAGCAGCTTGGGCAGCAGCACCAGGCCCGAGTCGCCTTCCATTTTCAGGTCGAGCACGGCGTAGTCCGGCATATCTTGCTCGGCCAGGGTCAGGCCCTCTTCGGCGGAACCGGCAATCGACACGCGCAGGCCACGGCGGCTCATCGCGCGGGCCATAACGCGGGTAAAAGTCTCGTCGTCATCGACCAGCAACAGATGCGGTTGCTCTTCGCCTTCGATGGGGGTTTCTTCGCTCATTGGCTTCTCCGGTTCAGCTTGGCTGACGAGGCAGGCGCAGCTCGGTAAGCGTGCCGCCTTCTTCATGATTGTAGAGTTTCACCGAACCACCCGCCCGGGTCACGCTGGCCTGGCTCAGGAACAGGCCCAGGCCGAAACCTTTGCCCTTGGTGGTAATAAAGGGTTTGCCCAATTGCTCGGCGATGGCCAGCGGCACACCGGCGCCGTGGTCGCGGATGCTGACGCACATTTCCAGCATGTTCCAGTCAACGCGAATATCCAGCTTGTCGGCGCAGGCATCGGCGGCGTTGTTCAGCAGGTTAAGCAGGGCTTGAGTCAGGTCCGGCGGCGGCGCCAGGCGCGGTACGGCACCGATGCCAAGAATCTGATAACGGTAGGTTGCTTCCGGGCGCATCAGGTGCCAGCGATTAAGCGTGGTTTCCAGCCAACTGGCCACCGATTGTTCCTCCACCGTCAGGCGGCGGTCGGCTTCGGCGGCGCGTACCAGCTGTTGCAAGGTGTCTTTGCACAGACGCACTTGCTCTTGCAGCACGGCGAGGTCTTCTTGCAGCAGCGGGTCAGGGTGCTCGCGGCGCAATTCTTTGATCAGCACGCTCATGGTCGCCAAAGGCGTGCCCAACTCGTGGGCGGCGCCGGCTGCCTGAGTGGCCACGGCCAGCAACTGCTGATCACGCATGCTTTCTTCGCGGCGCTCAGCCTGCAACTGCACCTGGCGGCGCACCGCACCGGCCATCTTCACCACAAAGAAAGTAAT
>NZ_JBBNAH010000584.1:0-2971 GCF_037994325.1 Pseudomonas sp. | reverse complement strand
CAAACAGCCCAAGGTCTACTACGTCGAAACCGAGCAGGTGATCACCGCCGAGTACATCGAGGTATTCGCCCAGGGTTTGTATTTTGCCTACGAAGACCTCACCACCCTGCCCGCCGAGCTGGAAATTTTGACCACGCACAGCGCACGGCTGACCCTCTACGAAGGCCGCTACCACCAGGTAAAGCGCATGTTTGGCCACTTTCAAAACAAGGTTGTGCGCTTGCACCGGGAAAGCGTCGGCGCCCTACAGCTGGACCCAAGCCTGGCGCCTGGCGATTACCGCGCGCTCACCGCCGAAGAAATCGCAGGGTGCGCCAGTACTCGGCACTTGAGCCCGTAGGGTGTGCTGCGCGCACCGGCCCCCGATGCAGCGGGGTGTGCCGAACGACGACTAACGTGGCATTGGCCGGCAAAAAAATCGGGACTAAAGTCGCCACTACGGGCTCAAAACCTAACCAGTCGTTTTGGAGGGCAGGGATGAAAGCGCTGTTGTTGTGTGCAGGTTTGTTAGTGGTCATCAGCCTGACCGGCGCGGTTGTAACGCCGCCCACCTTGACCCCTATCCCCTCGGCCGAGGAGCTGCGCCAACAGCTGCAAACCCTCAAGCCCGGCCAGTTTCTCTGGTACCCGCAAGTGTCGCCGCAAGGCCCGGTGACGGTGGTGGTCAGCCTCACCGAGCAACGCGCCTACGTGTACCGCAACGGCATCGCCATTGGCGTGAGCACGGTTAGCAGCGGCAAAAAAGGCCGGGAAACACCCACCGGCGTATTCAGCATTTTGCAGAAAAGCGTCGAGCATAAATCCGACCTCTACAACGAAGCGCCTATGCCCTATATGCAGCGTCTGACCTGGGATGGCATCGCCCTGCATGCGGGCCATTTACCCGGCTACCCCGCCTCCCACGGCTGCGTGCGCTTGCCTATCGAGTTCGCCAAAAAGCTGTTCGACACCACCGGCTTTAGCTCCACCACGGTGATCGTTTCCGACGCCCACAGCGCCCCGGTATCGGTCTATCACCCCGGCCTGCTGGCGCCGACCGTAAGCGACGGTAAGCCGGTGGCCACGGCGGTGCTGAGCACTGAGCTGTTCTGGAACGACCCCGGTAGCGCCGCCGGCCCGCTGTCGGTATTGATCAGCCGCGCCGACCTGCGCGCCTATGTGTTTCGCGGCGGCCAACTGGTGGGCAGCGCGCCGGTCATCTCCGTCGACAGCAGCGCCCAGCCGCGCGGCATGGCGGTGTTTTCGCTACTGGAAAAACCGGCCAATCCCGACCTGGTGCCAGCCCAGCCGCTGCATTGGTCGGCCGTGCAAGTGACCCACCCCGAATACGGCAACTCGCCCCGTGAGCAACTCGGCGCGCTGAATGTCAGCCCCGAATTTTTGCGCAACCTGCACGCGGCCATGGACGTTGGCACCACCCTGGTCATCACCGACCTGGCCTCCACCTCGGAAACCCGCAGCAACGGCAACTTCACCGTGATCACCACCGAGACCGACAAAGGCAAATAACCGCTGATCAAAAATTGACCGCAAGCCCGGCGCAATTAGGCACAATGCGCGCGTTTGGCCATAACCAGAACGACTCAAACAGGGCTGTGCAATTGTTTATTCGATACGTATGGGGGAGCGCCCTGCGGCGCTTGGCGGGCACCTGCGGCCTGCTGCTAATCACCACCGGTTTCCACGCCCAGGCGCAGCCACTGCCCAGCGCCGCGGACCTGCAACGCCTGGCGCCCACCGCCAGCCTCAGCGCACTCAAGCTCGCCCTCACCGCCTACCACTGCGCCAGCGCGACCGATCCAAACAAGCTGCTCACCGTTATCGACTACTCCAAACCCTCGCGGGAAAAACGCCTGTGGGTGTTCGACCTCAAGCAGAAAAAACTGCTGTTTGAAGAGTGGGTCGCCCACGGCAAAAACAGCGGCGCCGACCTGGCCACCTCGTTCTCCAACGTGCCCAACAGCTACCAAAGCTCCATCGGCTTGTACCAGACCGGCGAAACCTACAGCGGCAAACATGGCCGCTCCCTGCGCCTGCTCGGTCTGGAACCGGGCTTTAACGACAACAGCCAATCGCGCGCCATCGTTATGCATGCCGCCGACTACGCCGACCCGAAAGTGGTGCCCGGCCTCGGGCGTTTGGGCCGCAGCCAAGGTTGCCCCGCCGTGCGCCCCGCCATTGCCGGCAAGTTGATCGACACCCTGAAAACCGGCAGCTACGTATTTGCCTACTACCCCCAACAAAAGTGGCTGAGCAGCTCGCGCTACCTCGGCGCGCAAACCTGCCCAAGCACCGGCGAAAGCCTGGCCGTGCTGCAAAAGTGAAGGGAGGCGACTGGAGGAAAAACCGGTCACTCATCGGACAGGCCGGCGCAGAGCGGTTTAATTGCAGAAAAAGCAGCCGCCCGCGCTTGCAAATGAAATCCTCGGCTGCTTGAATCGAATCACAAGGTCAGAGCGTGACTCACCAGTCATAGCGACCATCTAAGCACTTCCCCGGTTATTGGCGCTTTGCGCTGTTGGATTCCTGCCTGGTTCATCTGCACTGTTTCGCGCACTCCCCGTGCCGCGTTCCAGCCGCGCTGTTCGATCCTAAACCGCTTTAAAAACAATAACTTCTAAATTTTCATGGCTGACATTCAGTTGTCATGTCCAGGCGTTTTGCTGTCTGCCCAACACGGCTCTTTTTAGCGGCTACCCCGCTTATGCGAGCACCACCTTGCGCCAAGGAGGAAGACGACATGAGGCCAGAAACCGCAGTCGTACATGCATACAGTCACAACGTGCACACCGAGTACTACGCCAACCCAGCCGCACGTAAAACCATTATTTTGGTTAACGGTTCGTTGGCCACCACCGCCTCATTCGCGCACACGCTCAAATACCTGACGCCGCAATTCAACGTGGTGTGCTACGACCAGCCCTACGCCGGCCTGTCGAAAGCGCACAACGCCCACGCCCATCCCATCAGC
>NZ_JBBNAH010000583.1:0-16548 GCF_037994325.1 Pseudomonas sp. | reverse complement strand
CTTCAACAGTGGTGGAGGTTGCTGGGTATTGCTTCATGAAGTCAGCCAGGTTTTTGATATCGCCATAGCTTTCTTCTTTGACTTTCGATTTGTCGAAGTCGAATTTCACGTCCAGTTCAACGCGAACAACTTCAGCAACAGCTGGGCAGCCGTCAGCATCAACAGTTACGTTGGCAGCGGTGCCTGGGCACTTGTCGACGTTGTCGCAAACACCGTCGTTGTCGCTGTCGGAGCAAACTTCTGGAGCTGCAGCAGCTGCTACAGGCTCAGCAGCTTTTTTGCCGCCGCCGAAGTTAACGCCGATACCAACGCTTGGCGCCCACTCGGTGTCGCCTTGGTCGATGTTGTACTGAGCTTCAACGCCGGCACGGGCGTAGAAGTTTTCGGTGAAGTAAACTTTTGCACCGCCGCCCAGGTTGGCGAAGGTGGAACCGTTACGACCACCACGGCCGTTCTGGCCAATGCTCTGATCCGAGAAACCAGCCGAAACGTACGGGCGAACTACGTCGCCTGGAGCGTTGAAGTGGTACAGAGCGTCGAGAGCGGTGTTCGAGCCTTTGATGTTACGGCCGTCGTCGCTGCGAGCGTTGTGCACTTCGTCGTAGCCAAGGCGCAGTTCAACGTCGTCGGTCAGGAAGTAACCGATGGAACCGCCGAACAGGTTGCCGTTGTTTTTGAAGTCACGAGCGCTGTCGAACATTTCTTTCTTGGCGAAGCCTTCGACTTCTACTGCGCCTTGGCCTTGGGCCAATGCTTGAAAAGAGGAAGCAGCGATCAGCGAACCGATAACAACGCCCAGTGTGTTCTTAAATTTCATCCGTAAATCCCTATCTTGGTGGTCAGTAAGTTGTCTGACAAACGCAAGACAACTCAGGCGGCGATTCTAACAGGAATCGCCTGGTCGGTTAGAGGTATTTCACCCCAACTAAGTTTCGGCTATTCCCGAAAATTTTTCCCGCAGTCGGTCGAGCGCTCGTTTATATCGCATCTTGGTTGCACTTAAGCCCATGTGCATGATGTCGGCAATCTCTTGAAACTCAAGCTCTGCGACAAATCGCAGCACCAGAATTTCCCGATCAATCGGGTTCACATGCACCAGCCAACGGTCCAGACCGCCGGGTTCTTGGGCCACAGGCGCTTTTTCTTCGGAAGCTTCTTCCAAAGGATCCAAACTAAGTGCGTCTAATAAACGTCTTTTTCGACGCTCTTTACGGTACTGCGTAATGCATTCGTTGTAGGTAATGCTGTATAGCCAAGTCTTGAACTTAGATTTGCCTTCGAAATTCTTCAGGCCATATAAGACTTTCAACATTACTTCTTGACAGACGTCATCCGCGTCCCGGTCATTTCCGAGATAACGCGCACAAACGTTAAATAAGGTGCGCTGGTAACGCCGCATTAGCTCTTCATACGCCCGCGTAATATGGAACAACTCCACATGCGCACGCGCCACCAGCTCCTCATCCGAGAGCTCGCGGGGGTCATAGCGGGAAGATAGCGATTGAGCTTTATTCAAAACGAGTCGGGCCGGCAGTCTGGTGAATAGCCGCCACAGCCCTGAACCTCAGGCTGTTCAAGATGGCGGCATACATTAGCAGGGATTGGCGTATTAGCGACTGCTCACCCGTTGCTCAAGAATGTCTCGGTTGGCCAGCGACACGAGCTCGCCGTCATCGGTCAGCAAGGTGGTTTTCACCGTGCCGATCTCTTCAATCTGCCCTTCCACGTCGCCGACCTTCAGTTGCTGCCCAACCTCGTACAGCTCACGTACATAGATGCCAGCCAGAATCTGTGCAGCGATGTCGCGGCTTCCCAAGCCCAGCGCCAGCGCAACGGCCAGGCCGACCGAGATCAACACGATGGCAATCACGTTATTGAGCAGGTCGGTTTTGACTTCCAACTGGCCGATAGCCACAGAAATACTCAGGATGATTACCAAGCCTTGAGCAACGCGCGCCAGGCCATTGGCGTAGTCCAGGCCAACACCATCGGCGGCGCTGCGTACCAAGCCGCTGACCAACTGGGCCAGCAAGATGCCGATCACCAGTACCAGCGCTGCGCCGAATACCTTCGGCAGGTAAAGCGCCAGCACGTCCAACGTAGCGGAAACGCGCTGCAGCCCCAACGATTCAGCAGCAGAAACCAGGAAAACGAGAAGAACAAACCAGTAAACAATTTTGCCGATCAGCGCCGACACGGGCACTTGGATACCCGCACGCCCAATCAGTTTGGTCAGGCCAGTGCCGGCCATCAGGCGATCAAGGCCGACTTTACCGAGCAGCTTTGAGAGGAGGGTGTCGAGCAACTTGGCGACGACAAAGCCGAGCAAAACCAGAATCAGTGCAACGAAAAGGTTAGGGATGAACACTGCAACCTTGGTCCACAGCGCAGCCATTGCCTCTTTGAGGCTTTGGGTCCAGAGATCGAGTTCCATGTTCAGTCAGCCTTATGGTCAGTACGGGCGGAAGAGGTGCGGCGGGATACCGGAGAGACGTGGTCGGAGCCATTGTTGACCGCGATCATCAGCGCTTCGAGGCAGCGCCCCATAAGGCCGAACAGATCGCCGGCACCTACTTGGCGGTTAGCGGTTTTTAATACGCGCCCAAGGGTTGCGTCATCGTCGTGGCTAGTGGCCGAGGACTTGAGCAAATCTCGCAGGGATTGTTCGAATGGATCGTGCATGCGCACCTCAGGATTTCTCAGGGCTAGACGCGGCGGTTTTTTGCCAAGTCACATCAAACCCAACGCAATCGACGAAAAAGCCACCATTGTCCCAGCGCAACCGAGGCCATTAGCCCACAAGCCACCAGGAACCCATAGGGGCTTTCAGAGCCGGGAATACCGCCGACGTTGATACCCAGCAGGCCAGTAAGAAAGCTCATTGGCAAAAAGATGCCGGTGACAATACCAAAGCGGTACATGGTGCGGTTCATCCGCTCGCTCATGCGCCGGCTTTCGGTTTCCAGCACCAGGCCGACCCGCTCGCGAATCAGCTCTAGCTCTTCCAGGTAACGGGTCAGGCGGTTGTTCAATTCATTCCAGTAATCACTGTCGTCATCGGCAAACCAGGCCAACTTATTGCGCGTCAGCTGCCCGAAAATATCCCGCTGCGGCGCCAAAAACCGGCGCAGGCCGGCAGCGCGGCGGCGGATATGCAGCATCTGGCCATGCTCGGGAGTAAAACGCTCATCAGCGTCGGCTTGCTCTTCCTGGCTGTCGACCAGATCAGACAAGTCGCTGACCAACGCATCGACCTTGCCGGTCATATGCTGGGCCAGGTAGAGCATCAGCTCGGACGAGGTTTTCGGCCCCTTGCCTGCTTCCAGCTCAGCGATCAAATCTTCGGTGGCGTGCAGCGGGCGCAAACGCAGGGAAATAACGCGCCGGGCCGCCGCGAAGATGCGCACCGAAACCATATCTTCCGGCTCGGCACCTGGGTTCAGATTCACTCCACGTAAAAACAACAACAGTTCATCGTTGGGCAGCGGCAGCAAACGCGGGCGGGTATTTTCTTCCAGCAAGAGGTCGCAGCTGAACTCATTAAGCCCGCTTTCATCACGCAGCCAGGCGTGGGTTTGCGGATGGCCGCGATCCCAATGCAGCCAAAGGCTTTGCTGCGGTTGCAGTTGCACGTCATCCAACTGCTGGCGGGTCAGCGAACGGGCGCCGCCCCCACCATCCAACACATAGGCATGCACCAAGCCCCACTGTGCGTTGTCTTCTTCGTGCATTCCCTCTCCTTTATAAGGCGCTGCGCCAGATAGCAAAAACCCGACTGACGCCGGGCTTGTGCGGGCACACACAATAAAGCGTTAGGCCGGCATCGTCAGCGGCTCTGGCGAAATGATGATGCCGTTGTTGTCGGCATACACGTACTCACCCGGGCGGAAGGTCACGCCGCCAAAGGTCACGACCACGTTAAGGTCGCCAATCCCGCGCTTGTCGGTTTTCATCGGGTGGGTGGCCAGGGCCTGCACGCCGAGGTCGGTCTGGGCAATGACGTCGACATCGCGGATGCAGCCGTAGATCACCAACCCTTCCCAACCATTTTTGGCGGCTTTTTCCGCGAGCATATCGCCCAGCAACGCACGGCGTAGCGAACCACCACCGTCCACCACCAACACCTTGCCTTTGCCATCCAGGTCGACCTGGCCCTTAACCAGCGAGTTGTCCTCAAAGCACTTGATGGTGACGATCTCACCGCCAAAGGAATCGCGGCCGCCGAAGTTGCTAAACATCGGCTCAACCACCTGCACCAGCTCCGGGTAGGCGTCGCACAAATCGGGAGTGACGTATTGCATGGGGAAAACTCCTGGATGGGGTTAAAAGGAACCGCTTAATCAGCGTTCTAAACCGGCATTGGCGCCATCTTAGCCCCGTCGACGTGACGACGAAACGTTCTATACCGCTGGTTCGCGCTCTGACTCATCGGTCTGGTGCGCGGCCGGCAGCTGCAAGTGACGCAACCAATACTCGGCCAACGGCCACACCTCGGCTTGCGCCTCTTTGCTCACCAGCATTTCGACATGGCCAAAGTCGTCGCTAAAGCCCTGTTTCTTGCCCAGGCACAGGAAGCTGCGCTGCGCGGAACCGAATTGATTGAGCAGTTGGCGGCAGCCCCAAGCCGGATCTTGCAGGTCGCCATCGGCACCTACCGCGAGCACCGGCACGCTGACCTCCGCCAAGCCCTTCCACCAATCGCTTTTCTTACCTTCACCAAAGCGGCCAAACAGACCATGCCAGCGCAAGCTTTCCAGCGCCAGGCCGATCGGCTCATCTTCTGGGCCACGCTTAAGGCGCGAACCGGATAGCACTTCAAAACGTTTAAGAAGGAGCCGACTGCCCCACTCCACCGGCGGAATTTTCAGCGGCCAGTACACGCGACTGATCTGGCTGCCAAACATCGCCACCGAGGCCACGTGCGCTTCGTCCAGATAATGCCCGCCCAATGCCGCCGCCAGTGTGATGCCGCCCAGGGAATGGCCGATCCAGTGCGGTGCCTGGCCGGTTTGCTCATGCACAAAGGCGGCAATTGCCGGCAAATCGTAACGGGCGTAATCGGCCACGCGGTTTTTGCGGTAGTCGATATTGCGCGGCGACAAGCCGTGGCCGCGCATTTCCGCGATCCATACATCAAAACCGGCGCGCGCCAGGTATGGGCCCAGACCAATGCACTTGGGGGAATACCAGAAGCGTCGATTGGAGAAACTGCCGGGGATCAGAATCACCGGTACGCCACGCTCTTCACCGTGGTCGACCATGCCCAAGCGGGTCAGGGCCAGCTCAACGCTGAAATCGGGGCTGTTGGAGGGTTTGAGACGGTATACGTCCTCGCTGAGGTCGCCGCGAAATTCGGCGCTCATCAAGGCTACGGGGAACAGTTCACTGCTACTTTGCATTCGACTTAACTGGCAGAAAAAGACTTGCAGAAAAAAGGGCGGAATAGACCCGCCCTTTTTTGTGTTTTTTTTTTGGGCTTCGCATTGCCCAACCCAGCCTACGTTTCCGTGAGCTGGGTTAAGCGCGACGAAACCCAACACTGGCTCAAGACTGCTGCGGAATCTGCGCTTCAGCCAGGAAGAACCAGGTTTCCAGCACGGAGTCCGGGTTCAACGAGACGCTTTCGATGCCCTGTTCCATCAGCCATTTGGCCAGGTCCGGATGGTCCGATGGGCCTTGGCCACAAATGCCAATGTACTTGCCGGCCTTGTTACAGGCCTGAATGGCGTTGGACAGCAGCTTTTTAACCGCCGGATTACGCTCATCAAACAAGTGGGCGATGATGCCGGAGTCGCGATCCAGGCCCAGGGTCAGTTGCGTCAGGTCGTTGGAGCCGATGGAGAAGCCGTCGAAGAATTCGAGGAATTCCTCAGCCAGAATGGCGTTCGAGGGCAGCTCGCACATCATGATGATGCGCAGGCCATCCTGGCCACGGGCCAAGCCGTTGGCGGCGAGCAGGTCAATCACCTGGCTGGCTTCGCCCAGGGTGCGTACGAACGGCACCATGATTTCAACGTTGGTCAGGCCCATCTCATTGCGCACTTTCTTCAGCGCACGGCATTCCAGCTCGAAGCAGTCGCGGAACGACTCGCTGATATAACGCGAGGCGCCGCGGAAGCCCAACATTGGGTTTTCTTCTTCCGGCTCGTAGAGCTTGCCGCCGATGAGGTTGGCGTATTCGTTGGACTTGAAGTCCGACAAACGCACGATCACTTTTTTCGGCCAGAACGCAGCGGCCAAGGTACTGATGCCCTCAACCAGCTTCTCGACATAGAAGCCAACCGGATCGTCGTAACCGGCGATGCGCTTGTCGACGCTGTCTTTGATGTCTTGCGGCAGGCCTTCGTAGTTGAGCAGCGCCTTGGGGTGCACGCCGATCATACGGTTGATGATGAACTCCAGACGCGCCAGGCCGATACCGGCGTTGGGCAACTGGGCAAAGTCGAACGCGCGGTCCGGGTTGCCGACGTTCATCATGATTTTGAACGGCAGATCAGGCATGGCATCAACCGAGTTGGTGCGCACGTCAAAGCCCAGCTCGCCTTCAAAGATAAAACCGGTGTCGCCTTCGGCGCAGGAAACGGTCACGCCTTGGCCATCAACCAGAACCTGGGTGGCGTTACCGCAACCCACTACCGCCGGAATCCCCAACTCACGGGCGATGATCGCGGCGTGGCAGGTACGGCCGCCACGGTTGGTGACGATGGCGCTGGCGCGCTTCATCACCGGCTCCCAGTCCGGGTCGGTCATGTCGGAAACCAACACGTCGCCTGGCTGAACCTTGTCCATTTCCGATACATCGTTGATCACGCGCACTTTACCGGCGCCGATCTTCTGGCCAATGGCGCGCCCTTCCACCAGCACTTTGCTGGTTTCTTTGAGCAGGTAACGCTCCATCACGTTGGCGGTGGTGCGGCTCTTAACGGTTTCCGGACGCGCTTGAACGATGTACAGCTGGCCGTCGTCGCCGTCTTTGGCCCACTCGATGTCCATCGGGCGGCCGTAGTGTTTTTCGATAATCAGCGCTTGCTTGGCCAGCTCGGTAACTTCGGCATCGCTCAGGCAGAAACGGGCGCGGTCGGCACGGTCGACGTCGACGGTTTTCACCGACTTGCCGGCTTTGGCTTCGTCGCCGTAAATCATCTTGATGGCTTTGCTGCCCAGGTTGCGGCGCAGAATCGCCGGGCGGCCTGCTTCCAGGGTTTGCTTGTGAACGTAGAACTCGTCCGGGTTAACCGCGCCTTGCACCACGGTTTCGCCCAGGCCGTAAGCACCGGTGATAAACACTACGTCACGAAAGCCCGACTCGGTATCCAGCGTGAACAGCACGCCGGCCGTGCCGGTTTCCGAACGCACCATGCGCTGCACGCCAGCAGACAGGGCCACCAACTTGTGGTCAAAGCCTTGGTGTACGCGGTAGGAAATGGCGCGATCGTTAAACAGCGAGGCGAACACTTCCTTGGCCGCACGAATGACGTTTTCTACGCCGCGGATATTCAGGAAGGTTTCTTGTTGGCCCGCGAAGGAGGCATCTGGCAAGTCTTCGGCAGTGGCCGAGGAACGTACCGCAACCGCCATGTTCTCGTTGCCGTTGGCCATGGCGGCGAAGGCAGTGCGGATTTCAGTATTAAGACGCTCAGGGAATTCGGCTTCCATGATCCATTGGCGGATCTGCGCACCGGTTTTGGCCAGGGCATTGACGTCATCAACGTCCAGGGCGTCGAGCGCCGCGTGGATTTGCGCGTTGAGGCCGCTCAGTTCAAGGAAGTCACGGTAGGCTTGGGCGGTGGTTGCGAAACCACCTGGGACCGAGACGCCAGCGCCTGCGAGGTTACTGATCATTTCGCCGAGGGATGCGTTCTTGCCCCCCACGTGCTCCACATCATGGACGCCGAGCTTATCGAGGGAAACTACGTATTCAGCCAAGGTGATCTCTCCACTAACGGTGTTGGACTAGCTCAGACCCTATTTACTCTCACCCGTTGCTGCGTACTGATTGCAGCCCTGAGTGACGGTGGCCTGGCCCTGGAAAATAAGTAACAATGCCAACCGGCATGGCTTCGATCAAAAGGGGGCCTATGATAGCCAAGAATCATCCTTAGCTTAAGGCCCTCGGTGCAAATGAAACGAACCGCTTTCTTCATCTCCGACGGCACCGGCATTACGGCCGAAACCCTCGGCCAAAGCCTGCTGGCGCAGTTCGAGAACATCACTTTTCACAAGCTCACGCGCCCCTACATCGACACCGTGGAAAAAGCGCGGGCGATGGTACAGCAAATCAACAATGCGGCCGAGAAAGACGGCGTGCGGCCGATCATCTTCGACACCATCGTTAACCAGGACATCCGCGACATTCTGGCTAAGTCCGACGGTTTCATGATCGACATTTTCTCGACCTTCCTCGCCCCGCTCGAACAGGAACTGACGTCACACTCCTCCTATTCGGTGGGCAAGTCTCATTCCATCAGTCACAACTCCAACTATATGGAGCGTATCGAGGCGGTGAACTTTGCCCTCGATAACGACGATGGCGCCCGCACCCACTACTACGACAAGGCCGACCTGATTCTGGTCGGTGTGTCGCGCTGCGGTAAAACCCCCACTTGCCTCTATATGGCACTGCAATATGGCATTCGTGCGGCCAACTACCCGCTGACCGAAGACGACATGGAGCGCCTGCAACTACCCAACGCGCTCAAGCAGTACAAAGACAAGCTGTTCGGCCTGACCATCGACCCCGACCGCTTGACCGCCATTCGCAACGAACGCAAGCCCAACAGCCGTTACGCCAGTTTTGCCCAGTGCGAGTTCGAAGTGCGTGAAGTCGAACAACTGCTGCGCCGGGAAAACATTCCGTACATCAACTCCACGCATTTTTCCGTGGAAGAAATTTCCGCGAAAATCCTCGTGGAAAAAGGCGTTGAACGCCGCCTGAAATAACCCCCTGGACACCGCCATGACCCTGATGGACTGCGTTGTTTTTGTCCCAATCGCCATGTTGATCGCCCTGACGCCAGGACCGAACAACTTCTGTGCCCTGAACAACGGCATTCGTCACGGGGTGGGCACTGCAGTCATCGCCACGGTTGGGCGTGCGGTGTCCTACGCCATCTTTCTAACCATTTCCGCAGTCGGTTTGGGCGCCATGTTGCTCGCCTCGGAGACCGCGTTTACCGCCCTTAAATGGGTCGGTGCCTTGTACCTGCTGTACCTCGGTATCCGTACCTGGCGCAGCCGTGAATTTTCTGGCCTTAACCTGGCTGAAAGCAGCGTAGCAGACGCTGCCGCTCCCAACCGCAGTGTGACCAAGCTAATACTGCAAGAGTTCCTGGTAGGCATCAGCAACCCGAAGGCTATTTTGCTGTTCGCCGCCATCTTCCCGCAGTTCATCAAACCCGACCTGCCTCCCACCGACCAATTTATCTACCTCGGCGGCACGTACCTGCTGGCCGAGTTTTGCGCCTCGGTGGTGTACGGGTTGTTTGGCCGGCAGATTCGACGCCTGATCAAAACGCCTACTGGTGCTCGCCGCTTAAACAAAACCACGGGTGCGTTTTTTATGGGCGCCGGTGGCGTGCTGCTGAGTACGACTCAGCATTAAGGAAAAACTCCCAACTTTTTCCGCTGAGATTGTGCTCGCAGCGCCCCTCACCCTAACCCTCTCCCCGGAGGGGCGAGGGGACTGATCTGAGGTACGGTCAAAAACTCTGCTACCCACCCCACGATTAGCTCCCCTCTCCCGCTTGCGGGAGAGGGGCTGGGGGTGAGGGCAGCGATTCAGACCTTAAAAACTATCCCCCGGCACTCGCACGAATCCTTCCATCAACACCCGCGCACTGCGGCTCATAATCGCCTTCTTCACCACCCATTCACCGTTTTCCTCGGTCGCCTCAGCGCCCACACGCAAGGTGCCCGACGGATGGCCAAACCGCACCGCCGTGCGCACCCCTCCGCCAGCCGCCAAATTCACCAAGGTGCCGGGAATCGCCGCCGCCGTACCAATCGCCACCGCTGCCGTACCCATCATGGCGTGGTGCAGCTTGCCCATGGACAGCGCGCGCGCCAGCAGGTCAACATCGCTGGCCCGCACGGTCTTGCCGCTGGAGGCCTTGTAGTCTTTCGCCTGTGTCACAAACGCGACCTTGGGCGTGTGCTGACGGGTCAACGCCTCTTCTGCGCTTTTGATCAGCCCCATGCGCAATGCACCCGCTACACGAATGGCCTCGAAACGCGCCAATGCCTCGGGGTTGCCGTTGATGTCCTCCCGCAGCTCGGTGCCTTGGTAGCCAATGTCTTCGGCATTCACAAATACCGTGGGAATACCGGCGGTGATCATGGTCGCTTTAAAGGTGCCAACGCCCGGCACCTCTAGATCATCGACCAGGTTGCCGGTGGGAAACATTGAGCCGCCCTCCTCGCCGTCATCGGACGGGTCGAGAAACTCCAGGACGATTTCCGCCGCCGGAAAGGTCACCCCATCCAGTTCAAAGTCGCCGGTTTCCTGCACCTGGCCATTGCTGACGGGCACATGGGCGATGATGGTTTTGTGGATATTGGCCTGCCAGATGCGCACCACGCACACGCCGTTTTGCGGAATGCGCGAGGGGTCAACCAACCCGGCATGCAGGGCGAACGCACCGGCGCCGGTGGACAGGTTGCCGCAGTTACCGCTCCAGTCGACAAAGGCTTTGTCGATGGAGACCTGGCCATAGAGGTAATCCACGTCGTGATCCGGCTGGGTGCTTTTCGACAGGATCACGCATTTGCTGGTGCTCGACGTGGCGCCGCCCATGCCATCAATTTGCGCCGAGTAAGGGTCGGGGCTGCCGATCACGCGCATAAACAGGCGGTCGCGGGCGGCGCCTGGTACTTGGCAGCTTTCAGGTAAGTCTTGCAGGCGAAAGAACACGCCTTTACTGGTGCCGCCACGCAGGTAGGTGGCGGGGATTTTGATTTGCGGAGCGTTAGCCATGACTAGGTCCTGAAATATTCGCTGCTGCGTAGGGTGTGCTGTGCGCACCATTGCGTTCTTGGTGAGACCGCTTGGTGCGCGCAGCACAGCCTACGGAGCAAAAGCCTCTAAACCGCTACCGTCGCTTCCAGGAAGTCCTGGGCGAAACGTTGCAATACGCCACCGGCTTCGTACACGGAGAGTTCTTCGGCGGTGTCCAACCGACAGGTCATCGGTACTTCCAGGCGCTCGCCGTTTTTCCGGGTGATAACCAGGGTCAAGGTGGCGCGGGGTTTACGCTCGCCAATCACGTCATACAATTCGGTGCCATCCAGGCCCAGGGTCAGGCGGTTGGTGCCAGGTTTGAACTCCAGCGGCAACACGCCCATGCCCACCAGGTTGGTGCGGTGGATACGTTCGAAGCCTTCAGCGGCAATGGCTTCTACCCCAGCCAAACGCACGCCCTTGGCCGCCCAGTCCCGCGACGAGCCTTGGCCATAGTCAGCGCCGGCAACGATGATCAAAGGCTGCTTGCGTTCCATATAGGTTTCGATGGCTTCCCACATACGCGTGACCTTGCCTTCCGGCTCAATGCGCGTCAGCGAACCCTTCTTCACCTGGCCATCAACCACGGCCATTTCATTTACCAACTGCGGGTTGGCAAAGGTGGCGCGCTGGGCGGTGAGGTGGTCGCCCCGGTGGGTGGCGTAGGAGTTGAAGTCCTCTTCCGGCAGGCCCATTTTCGCCAGGTACTCACCGGCGGCGCTGTCCAACAGAATGGCGTTGGACGGCGACAGGTGATCGGTGGTGATGTTGTCTGGCAGCAGCGCCAGCGGGCGCATACCGGTCAGGGTGCGTTCACCAGCCAAAGCACCTTCCCAATACGGCGGACGGCGAATATAGGTGGACTGCGGGCGCCAGTCGTACAACGGGCTTTCCGCTTCGGCAAAGGTGCCCAGGTCAAACATCGGAATGTAGATCTGGCGGAACTGTTCAGGCTTCACCGAGGCGGCGACGATGGTGTCGATCTCCTCATCGCTCGGCCACAGGTCTTTAAGGGTGACCGGGTTGCCTGCGTGGTCATGGCCGAGCACGTCCTGCTCAATATCAAAGCGCACGGTGCCAGCGATGGCATACGCGACCACCAGCGGCGGCGAGGCCAGGAAGGCCTGTTTGGCATACGGGTGGATGCGGCCGTCGAAGTTGCGGTTGCCCGACAACACCGCAGTGGCATACAGATCGCGGTCAATGATCTCTTGCTGAATCACCGGGTCCAGCGCGCCGGACATGCCGTTACAGGTGGTGCAAGCATAGGCAACGATGCCAAAACCCAATTGCTCCAACTCAGTCAGCAAGCCGGCATCTTCCAAGTACAACTTGGCGACTTTCGAGCCCGGCGCAAACGAGGTTTTTACCCATGGCTTGCGTTGCAGGCCCAAGGCATTGGCCTTTTTCGCCACCAGCCCAGCCGCCACCACGTTGCGCGGGTTGGAGGTGTTGGTGCAACTGGTAATGGCCGCGATGATCACCGCGCCATCGGGCAGCAGGCCTTCGGCCTCTTCCACTTTCGACGCCGCCAACATCGCTTCGCCGGCAATACCGCGTTCCTGCAAGGCCGAGGTCGGCAAGCGCTTATGCGGGTTGCTCGGGCCAGCCATGTTGCGCACCACGGTGGACAAGTCAAACGTCAGCACCCGCTCGTATTCAGCGGTCACCAAGGCGTCGGCCCATAGCCCAGTGAGCTTGGCGTACTGCTCAACCAACGCCACCTGCTCCGGCTCGCGGCCAGTGAGCTTGAGGTAGTCGATGGTTTGCCCGTCGATATAGAACATCGAGGCGGTGGCGCCGTATTCCGGGCACATATTGGAGATGGTCGCGCGGTCGCCAATCGACAGGCTGTCAGCGCCCTCACCAAAGAACTCGACGTAGGCGCCCACCACCCGCTCCTTGCGCAGGAATTCAGTGATGGCCAAGACGATATCGGTAGCGGTGATGCCCGGCTGGCGCTTGCCAGTGAGCTGCACGCCGACGATATCCGGCAGGCGCATCATCGACGCGCGGCCGAGCATCACGGTTTCCGCTTCCAGGCCGCCGACACCAATGGCGATCACGCCCAAGGCATCCACGTGCGGGGTGTGGCTGTCGGTGCCGACGCAGGTGTCGGGGTAGGCCACGCCGTCACGCGCCATGATCACCGGGCTCATTTTCTCCAGGTTGATCTGGTGCATGATGCCGTTGCCGGCCGGGATCACGTCGACGTTTTTAAAGGCGGTTTTGGTCCACTCAATAAAGTGGAAACGGTCTTCGTTGCGGCGATCTTCAACGGCACGGTTTTTTTCGAATGCGTCCGGGTCGAAGCCGGCAAATTCAACCGCCAACGAGTGGTCGACGATTAGCTGGGTCGGCACCACCGGGTTGACCTTGGCTGGGTCGCCGCCCATGTCGGCAATGGCATCACGCAGGCCAGCCAAATCGACCAACGCGGTCTGGCCAAGAATGTCGTGACAGACCACGCGCGCCGGGTACCAGGGGAAGTCGAGGTCGCGCTTGCGTTCAATCAGTTGCTTGAGCGAATCGGTGAGCATGGCCGGGTCGCAGCGGCGCACCAATTGCTCGGCCAATACACGCGAGGTGTACGGCAGCTTGGCGTAGGCGCCAGGCTCAATGGCATCCACGGCTTCGCGGGTGTCGAAGTAGTCCAGCACGCTGCCGGGCAGGTTTTTGCGGTATTGGCTGTTCATTTGGATGCTCATGGTTATGGGCGATCCTTGAGCGGCACAAACTTGAGGTCTTCAGGGCCTGTGTAGTTGGCACTCGGGCGGATGATTTTGCCGTCGATACGTTGTTCGATCACATGGGACGACCAGCCGGAGGTGCGCGCAATCACAAACAGCGGCGTAAACATCGCGGTGGGCACGCCCATCATGTGGTAGCTCACGGCGCTAAACCAATCGAGGTTGGGGAACATCTTTTTGATGTCCCACATGATGGTTTCCAGGCGCTCGGCAATGTCGAACATCTTGCTGTTGTTTTGCTCAGCCGACAGCTCGCGGGCCACTTCTTTGATCACTTTGTTGCGCGGGTCGGAAACGGTGTACACCGGGTGACCGAAACCAATCACCACTTCTTTCTTCTCCACGCGGGCACGGATATCGGCCTCGGCTTCGTCCGGGTTGTCGTAGCGTTTTTGAATTTCAAAGGCCACTTCGTTGGCGCCGCCATGTTTCGGGCCACGCAGTGCGCCGATGGCGCCAGCGATGCACGAATGCATATCCGAGCCGGTGCCGGCGATTACCCGCGAGGTAAAAGTGGAGGCGTTGAATTCATGCTCGGCGTACAGGTTCAGCGAAGTGTGCATGGCCCGCACCCACGACTCACGCGGCTTTTCGCCATGCAGCAAATGCAGGAAATGGCCGCCGATGGAGTCGTCATCGGTTTCGACGTCGATGCGTTTGCCGTTGTGGCTGAAGTGGTACCAGTACAACAGGGCCGAACCCAACGAAGCCATCAGCTTGTCGGCAATGTCGCGGGCGCCAGGGTGGTTATGGTCGTCTTTCTCTGGCGATACGCAGCCCAGTACGGAAACGGCTGTGCGCATCACATCCATCGGGTGAGCCGACGGCGGCAGTTGCTCCAGCGTGGTTTTCAGCGATGCCGGAATGCCACGCAGGGCCTTGAGCTTGGCCTTGTACGCGGCCAGTTCGGAAACGTTGGGCAGTTTGCCGTGCACCAGCAGGTGGGCGATTTCTTCGAAGTCGCAGCGGTTGGCAAAATCGAGTACATCGTAGCCACGGTAATGCAGGTCGTTGCCGGTACGGCCGACGGTGCACAGGGCAGTATTGCCAGCAGCGGTGCCGCTCAGTGCCACCGATTTTTTCGGTTTGAAGCCCGGCGTGGTCGTCTCTGGGGTAGCGCTCATCGCGGGTATCTCCTCATTTGATCCGGTTGGATTTCTTGTTGTGCATAAGCCGCCCAAGCGAGTGGGCGGCTCTGAATTCAGTTACTTCTTGGCGGCAAACAACGCATCAAGCTTCTGCTCAAAGGCGTGGTAGTTGATGCGGTCATACAGTTCAGCACGGGTCTGCATCAGTTCGATGACGTCTTTCTGATGGCCGTTCTGGCGAATCGAGGTGTAAACACTTTCCGCCGCCTTGTTGGCCGCACGGAAGGCGGACAGCGGGTAGAGCTGAATAGCCACACCCACCGACGCCAGCTCATCGCGGGTAAACAGCGGCGTGGCGCCAAATTCGGTGATATTGGCCAGCACCGGCACACCCAGCGCATCAACAAAACGCTTGTAGGTCGGCAAGTCGTAGGCGGCTTCGGCAAAGATGCCGTCAGCGCCGGCTTCTACATAACGCAGGCAACGCTCGATGGCAGCGTCCACGCCTTCGGCTTGGATGGCATCGGTACGCGCGATCAGGAAGAAGTCGGCATCGGTTTTGGCATCAGCCGCGGCTTTTACGCGGTCGGCCATTTCTTCGGTGGAGACGATTTCTTTACCCGGGCGGTGACCACAACGTTTGGCGCCAACCTGGTCTTCAATGTGCGCGGCAGCGGCGCCGGCCTTGATCAGGTTTTTGATCGTGCGTTCGATGTTGAACGCGCTGGGGCCAAAGCCGGTGTCGATATCCACCAGCAGCGGCAGGTCGCACACATCAGTGATACGGCGCACGTCGGTGAGCACGTCATCCAGGGTGTTGATGCCCAAGTCCGGCAAGCCCAGGGAGCCTGCGGCCACGCCGCCACCGGACAGGTAAATAGCTTTAAAGCCGGCACGCTTGGCCAGCAATGCATGGTTGGCGTTGATCGCGCCGATAACCTGCAACGGCGATTCCGCAGCAATGGCGGCGCGGAAACGTTGACCTGGGGTGTTGGAACTCATGCTTCACCTCGTGCTGTGGAGTCGGTTTTGCCGGTGTAGTGGCGTTCGATATTGCGTTTGGACGCGGCGATATGGCGGCGCATTAGCAGCTCAGCCAGTTCGCCGTCCCGTTCGGAAATGGCGTCAAGAATGCGGTGGTGCTCGGCAAAGGCATGCCGGGGGCGATTGGGCGTGGCGGAGAACTGCAGGCGATACATGCGCACCAATTGGTACAGCTCGCCGCAGAGCATCTGCGCCAGGGTTTTATTGCCGCTGCCCTGAATAATTCGATAGTGGAAGTCGAAGTCGCCTTCCTGCTGGTAGTAGCCAACGCCGGCCTGAAACGCCGCATCGCGCTCGTGCAAATCCAGCACCGCACGCAGCTCATCAATCTCGGTTTGGCTCATGCGCTCAGCCGCCAGGCGACAGGCCATGCCTTCCAACGATTCGCGAATTTCGTAGAGCTCAATCAATTCGGCGTGGCTAAGCGACACCACACGGGCGCCGACATGGGGAACCCGCACCAGCAGCTTTTGCCCTTCCAGGCGGTGAATGGCTTCGCGCAGCGGGCCACGGCTAATGCCATAGGTGCGGGCCAACTCTGGCTCGGAGATCTTGCTACCCGGCGCAATATCGCCCTGCACGATGGCCGCCTGGATACGGCGAAAAACGTGCTCAGAGAGCGTTTCTGAATCTACCGGCGTTTCGATGACGTCTTGCATAGTGTCGACAC